>JBDUBY010000463.1:0-4578 GCA_040003735.1 Parafilimonas sp. | reverse complement strand
GTTTCCGTTGCGGTTTTCTTGGTTTGCTGCACATGGAAATTATACAGGAACGTTTGGAAAGAGAGTTCAATCAAACGGTTATTACAACGGTGCCTAACGTTAGCTTTCACGCATTTACAACACGCGGCGAAAAAATTATTGTAAATAATCCTACGGAAATGCCCGATGCAACTAAGATTGATCACATTGATGAACCATACATTCGTGCGCAGGTTATTTCTCAACCTGAATACATCGGCAATATCATGACTTTGTGTTTAGGAAAGCGCGGCATTCTTATCAACCAGTCTTATTTAACAACCACACGCGTTGAACTAATTTTTGAAATGCCGTTAACAGAAATCGTTTTTGATTTTTATGATAAACTAAAAAGTACTACACGTGGTTATGCTTCTTTCGATTATTCACCTATCGGCTATCGTGAGGCAGATATTGTGAAGATGGATATTTTATTAAATGCAGAAAAAGTTGATCCTTTAAGTGCATTGATTCATCGAAGCCGTTCGCAGGATTTTGGCAGAAAACTTTGCGAGAAATTGAAAGAACTTTTACCAAAGCAACAATTTGCTATCGCCATACAAGCTGCCATCGGTGCAAAAATTATTGCCCGCGAAACCATCAGCGCATTTAGAAAAGATGTTACTGCAAAATGTTATGGCGGCGATATAAGCCGTAAACGTAAACTTTTAGAAAAGCAAAAAGAAGGTAAGAAACGTATGCGGCAAATCGGCAATGTAGAAGTGCCACAGGAAGCATTTTTAGCTGTATTAAAATTAGATTAGAATTATTTTGCACGATGCAGCCTGTCCCGGGCTTGATGTAGGATCGCAACTTATGTACAACATATTTTGATAGAATCGCAGCACCATAATTTAACATACTTCTTACAAATACTTTCATTCTGATTGCTGAAACCACAATTAACTTGTGCAAACATTTTTTAAACAAAAAAACACAAAAATGAAAAAGTTTGCTTTTTTTACCCTGCTAAGCATTTGTGTAACTGCTATCGCTATTACAAGCGGTAACTCCCGGCAGAAAAGTATTTCTTCAGAAGCGTTGTATGCAACTAATGTTGCAGACACTACGCCTAAAGCGCATCATACAATGATGAAGAAGGATACTTCAATGCACAAAACAATGGTGAAAAAAACAACTACAAAAACTAAAAAACCCGTAAAAGACAGCACGCAGAAAAAGTAATTGTACATCACCGAAACTTGTTAAGGTTGTTTGCAAAAACAACCTTTTTCATTTCATGTATTTTACATCTTTTTAATTTTTTGATTTATCATTTTTTTGATGATTAATTTCATTTTATCATTTTTGAATTTCAATATCTATAAATTATCAACATTGCATTTATGATCTGCATCTTCAATCAAACCTTATAAACATTTATACAACATCAGCAGCATCTTAATTTAGTCATTTCATCATTTTAATTTCTTTGAATTAATATTGCAGGGTTCGCATCATGCTGAATAATGATATGAACGCACAAGTGAGTGACACAACCGTGATGCCACGAAGTACTAAAGCACGTCACCAAAAAAAATTAAATGAATGGCTAAAAATTTATTGATTGTAGAAAGTCCCGCAAAAGCTAAAACTATTGAAAAATACCTCGGTGAAGATTTTGAGGTTAAGAGTTCATACGGTCATATCCGCGATCTTGAAAAAGATGATATGGGCATTGATGTGAACAACGATTATTTACCACGTTATATAGTTCCTGAAGATAAACAGAAAGTTGTAAAAGAATTAAAATCGCTGGCAAAAAAATCTGGTGAAGTTTGGCTGGCAACGGATGAGGATCGCGAAGGTGAAGCCATAAGCTGGCATTTGTGTGAAGTGTTAGGCCTTGATCCTGTAAAAACAAAACGCATCGTTTTTCATGAAATAACAAAACCTGCTATTCAAAATGCTGTATTACATCCGCGTACAGTGGATATGAATTTGGTAAATGCACAACAGGCAAGAAGAATTTTAGACAGGATTGTTGGCTTTGAAATAAGCCCCGTTTTATGGCGCAAAATGAGCATGCGGAATTCGTTAAGTGCTGGCCGTGTACAAAGCGTTGCTGTAAGATTAATTGCAGAACGTGAAAGAGAAATAAATGCATTTAAGGCCGTTAGTAATTTTAAATTAGAAGCCGTTTTTAGCGCTGACGATATTAATAAAAGAAATGTAAATTTTAAAGCTGAAGGCAGCCGTCAAAAAAATGCTGAAGATGCAGAATCATTTTTACAGAGTTGTATTGGTGCAACGTATAAAGTAAACGATATACAAATAAAGCCCGCGAAGAAAACTCCTGCTGCACCGTTTACAACTTCAACATTACAACAGGAAGCGAGTAGAAAACTTGGCTATGGCGTAAGTAAAACAATGTTACTCGCACAAAAATTATATGAAAGCGGTAACATCACTTACATGCGTACAGACAGTGTAAGTTTAAGTGATACAGCATTGAATGATATCTATTCAAACATTGGCAAACAATATGGCGATAAATATTTGCAGCCACGCAAATACAAAAATAAAAACGAATCTGCGCAGGAAGCACATGAGGCTATTCGCCCAACTTATATTGACAATGCAACGATAGATGATGCAGATACAAAGCGTTTGTATGAGCTGATATGGAAACGTACCATCGCCAGCCAGATGGCTGATGCAGAACTCGAAAAAACAATAGCAAAAATTTCTATCTCAACAAATAAACAGGAATTAACTGCGCAAGGTGAAGTAATGAAATTTGATGGTTTCCTGAAAGTATATATTGAAGACAAAGATGATGATGATGCAAGTGAAGAAGATACTGAAGGTATGCTGCCGCCTCTTGCAGTTGGGCAATCATTATTATTAAACGAATTAAAAGCTGTTGAACGTTTTACAAGACCGGCACCACGATATACAGAAGCATCACTCGTAAAAAAATTAGAAGAGCTTGGTATAGGAAGACCATCAACTTATGCACCAACCATTTCAACTATTTTAAAGCGCGGTTATGTTGAAAAGCGTGACAAAGAAGGTGCGCTAAGAGATTACCGTATTTTGATTTTAAAACAAGACCAGATCAGCAAAAAAACTGAGCAGGAAACAACAGGCGCAGAACGTTCAAAATTATTTCCAACAGATTTAGGTCTTGTTGTTACAGATTTTTTGAAAGAATATTTTGCAGATATAATGGACTACGGTTTTACTGCAAAAATTGAAGAAGAGTTTGATGAAATTGCTGAAGGCAAAAAGAAATGGACAAAGATCATTGATAGCTTTTATAAACCATTTAAGTTAGATGTTGAAAAAACGCTTGAAACAGCAGAACGTATAAAAGGTGAAAGAGAATTAGGTGTTGATGCAGCAACAGGAAAAAAGATTGTTGCACGTATGGGCCGTTACGGGCCAATGGTACAGATTGGGGATGTGAATGATGAAGAAAAACCAAGATTCGCAAAGCTTAAATCAACGCAAAGCATTGAAACAATTAATGTTGATGAAGCGATGGAATTGTTCAGGCTGCCAAGAAATTTAGGCCAGTTTGAAAATGAAGATGTAACGGTAAGTATAGGCAGGTTCGGTCCGTTCATTGCACACAATAAACAATTCTTTTCTTTAAACAAAGAAAACGATCCATATACAATCACGCTTGAAGAAGCTATTCCGATAGTTGAAGAAAAACGCAAAGCAAAAGAAGAACGTACTATAAAAATTTTCGACAAAGAAAAAATACAGGTGCTTCGCGGCCCTTATGGGCCTTATATTAAACAAGGCCTGCGCAATTATAAACTCACAAAAGAACAACAGGAACGCGCAGCTGATCTCACTATTGAAGAAGTGAAACAAATAATTGAACACCTGAAAGCAAATCCACCTAAAAAATCTTCACGAAGAAAGAAGAATTAACAGCATTTACCAGTTTTTATATTTAAGGTTTTGAAATTTATTATTACTTTATTAAATGGATAATTTAATAAAAGTATCAGCGTTTTATTTATTCACAGTTGTGTAATAAATTTTAAAGCGACTGCATTAAAAAAGTTATTAGTTTACGTTTTCATTTATGCATCAAAATCCTGAAATATCTGCATTGCTTACATTGATCGATGATCCTGACGAAGAAGTTTTTTCTACAGTCAGCACACGCATCGTTCATTATGGAAAAGGCATCATTCCAAACCTTGAAAATCTTTGGGAAAATACCATTAGCGAAGCTGTGCAGGAACGCATTGAAATGATCATTCACAAATTACATTATGGTGATCTTGTAACTGATTTAACTGAATGGCGCGACAGTGCTTATCATGATCTTTTATTCGGCGCATTATTGGTTGCACGTTTTCAATATCCTGACCTGCAAACTTCGCCCGTAATACAGGAGATTGAAAAAATACGCCGCAATGTTTGGCTTGAACTGAATAGTTTTCTTACGCCGCTTGAACAGGCAAATGTTATTTCAAGCATCGTGTATAATTATTATAATCTTAAAGGCTCCGAAGTTGGTTATAAAAAACCAGACGATTTTTTTATACATAAAGTTTTACAAACACGCAAAGGCAATACGCTTTCAAACGGCGT
>JBDUBY010000423.1:0-4605 GCA_040003735.1 Parafilimonas sp. | reverse complement strand
GGTCGTGGCAATTAATGAATGAACTTTATCCATTGGGCTTTAGCCCGAGTTCATAGTGCTGATTAGAATTATTATCAACTATTATTTTTTTCTCATCAAACCATTTTATTAAAAGAATCATGGATGCTGTGAGGTAAATAAAACAACATGGAACCCACATAATTAACCCGCCCGCCTGCTGGTCTGTTGCCGTTGAAATATTCCAGCTATTTCTTATCGTTGGTAATAAATTATACGCATCATTAATATTGATATAATGCGTGTAAGTACCAACCGGCGCAAAAGTTATCAGCAAGCCGAGCAATGAACAAAACACACATGCAGAAGTTAAATACAAAACACTTTTTAATGATGAAAGTTTATATGTTGAGTATGGATTAATAACCGGCAAACAAAACAGCATTCCGGCCAGTAATAAACTAAACATGTGTGTGTAAGAAAGAAGATTCATAGTGTGTGATGAAGATTGCATATTTATCATAAACATATTATTAAAAATGGATGGAATATGCCAGAACCACATTATACTTACGCCAATAAGCCAACATATAAAAGGCGCTTTGGATATTTTTTTTGAGAATGAAATAAAGCTGTTCTTACATTTATTTTCTGTGGGAATTCCTGCAATTAATAACGGCGCAACAATTAATATAATCAACGTATGCGAAAGCATGTGTGCGCTGAACAAATAATTTTCACCTAAAAAATGTAACGGCGAATCAATACAAATTATCAGCAGTATAATTCCTGCAAAAAAATAAGCGGATTGTTTTTTTATTTTAAAGTTGATAATATATAAATAGGCGAAACATAACAACACAATAAACGCTGTTGTGATGTAATCAAAACTCCAGTATGAAAAGATTGAATGCATAATTAATATTTCATTTTAAATCTTTGTAAAATGTGGCAACACATACACTACGGTAAAAACAAAAATCCAAACAATATCAACAAAGTGCCAGTATATAGCAACGGTGCTGATGACATTCGATGAAGGCTTATTAAAATCACCTAAAAAAGCCAGCACAAAAACAATTGATAAAATAATCAACCCAATAAAAACATGTAAGCCATGAAAACCTGTTAGCGCATAAAAACTTGTACCAAAAACACTGCCGCTTAAGGTAATATTATCGTTAATCAATCTTATATATTCTTTGCCTTGGCCAATCAAAAATATCAATCCCAGAACAATGGTTGCAGCAAGCCAGAACTTTAAACTTTTTATTTTTCTACTGTTATATTTTTTTTCTGCAAGCATCAAAGTAAAACTGCTGCAGAATAAAACCACCGTAAAAATTCCCGTTGTTTTTATATCAAGTTGTTGCACTTCATGCGGCTCAAAACCTGCATTGTAAGCCATATAAATAAATGCCATGATCAGAGATACAAAAAACATTGCTTCAGTACCAACAACCAGCTTCATCATTGTTTTATTTTCCATATAACCCTAAATCCCTAAAGGGACTTTTAATTCGTTCAAATTTTATTTACGTTTTGCCTTTACTCCCTATAGGAATTTAGGGCTTTTTCTTCCAATCCCACAATGGCCTTCTTCCATGCACAACAGGCAACTCATCAAAATTTTTTAATTGAGATGGAGATGTTGTTGCCCATTCCAATGTAAATGCATCCCACGGATCGTTGCCCGCAACCTCGCCCGATTTTTTGCTTTTAAAAACCAAATAAATTAACAGCAACATAGATGCGCCCATCATAAATGCACCCACCGTTGAAATGAAATTTAATATGCCGTACCATGGAAGATTTGGATACGTATATACTCTTCTTGGCATACCTAAAATTCCTAACACATGCTGCACTAAAAATGTAACATTAAACCCAATGGCAAACAACCAGAAAAACCATTTGCCTAATTTTTCATTCAGCATTTTGCCTGTCATTTTTGGAAACCAGTAAAATAAACCTGCAAGCAAACCAAAAATAGTTCCGCCAATAAACACATAATGTAAATGCGCTACTACATAATAAGTATCGGTAAGTTGCCAATCAATCGGCACAATAGAAAATGCAATGCCGCTTAAGCCGCCAATTGTAAACTCAACAAGAAATGCAACAGCAAACATCATGGAAACAGTAAACTTTATTTTACCGCCATACATTGTTGCGAGCCAGTTAAAAATTTTTACGCCGGTTGGAATACCAATCAACATACTGCTTGCAGAAAAAAATGAATCAACTGTATTGCCTAAACCAACTGCAAACATGTGATGCGCCCACACACCAAATGCAAGCAATGCAATAGCAACAGAAGATGCAGCTATAAAGGAATAGCCAAAAATAGGTTTGCGGGAAAATACAGGGAACACTTCTGATAGAATTCCAAATGGCGGAAGTATAACTATGTACACTTCAGGATGGCCGAATATCCAAAACAAATGTTGCCACAATAATGCAGAACCGCCATTTGATGTATTAAAAAAATGTGCATGAAATTGCCTGTCCATTAACAGCATGGCAAGCGCTGCATTTAATGAAGGAAATGCTGCGAGTAATAAAAAAGAATTTACTAAAACCATCCATACAAATAATGGAAGTTTATTCAGTTTCATTCCTTTTATACGATAATGCAAAATGGTTACAACAAGATTTACAGATGTGGTTACGCTGCCAATTCCTGTAAGCAATAAACCCATTGTATAATAATCAATGCCCGGACCGGAAGAATAATTTTTTTGATTAAGCGGCGCATAATTAAACCAGCCTGCATCTGGCGCGCCGCCTGCAAAAAAACTAAAGTATAATAGTAAGCCGCCAAAAAAAGTTATCCATAAACTAAATGCATTCATTCTTGGAAAAGCCATTTCATTTGCACCAATCATTAATGGTGTAAAGTAAACAGCGAAGCCAAAAATTGCAGGCATCGCCACTAAAAAAATCATGGTAGTTCCATGCATTGTGAAAAACTGATCATACGCTTCGGGACTTAAAACATGGTTCATTGGCAATGCGAGTTGTGTGCGCATTAATAAAGCTTCAGCACCGCCAATCACAAAAAATAAAAGCGAAACTAACAGGTACATAATGCCAATCATTTTATGATCAACAGATGAAATCCATTGCAGTAAACCCTGGTCTGTACTTACACCAATTCCCGGAAATGCTTTTGAAGGCTCTGGTATGTTTACTGATTCGCTCATGTTATTTTAATTGTGCCAGGTAATGCGCTATTGCTTGTACAGAATCTTTATCAAAAATAAAATCGGGCATGTGCGCATCTTCTTTTATTTGTTGCGGATGATTGATCCACTTGAATAATTCTGTTTCATTATTATCAATCAAGCCGGTTAATAATTGTTGCCGGCTTGCTACATGCGTTAGATCGGGGCCATAATTTGACACTGCATTTCTGCCTTGTATGCGATGGCAGCTTGCGCAGGTTTTTGTTTGAAATAAATATGCGCCGCGCATAGCCAAACTGTCTGTTGGTTGATGTGCGTTTGTCGTATTTGAATCAAGCCAATTATTAAAATCGTTTTGTGATTGCGCAATTACATGAATGCGCATCCACGCATGTTGAGCACCGCAAAATTCGCTGCAGGCGCCAAAGTAATCTCCCGGTTTATTTATATCAACCTGCAAATAATTTTTTGTGTTTGGAATCATATCCATTTTATTACCAAGCTGTGGCACCCACCAATCATGTATTACATCAGCCGTACGCAATTCCATTAATATATGTTTGCCTGCGGGTAAATGCACTTCGTTTGCAGTAATAACTTTTGATGCAGGATATTCAACTTCCCACCACCATTGATGGCCGGTAATAATTACATCAGGTTGCTGGGCAGGATGCAGCGGAGCCGCCACCGCATTTTCAACACTTACCGTTTGCCAGAAAAAATAGGCAAGCAATAATGTGGGAATACCAATCATTAAAGCTTCTAACTTTTTATTGCCTGTTGTTTGTGAAGCTTCGCGTGCATCATCTTTTTTTTGCCTGAACTTTATGCAGATGTATGTTACCAAAACACAAACCAGCAAAAGCATTGCTGCTGCGGCAACATTAAAAACATTGAAAAGATGATTTATTTTTTCCGCCTGAAAAGAAGCAGGATTTTCAACTGATTGAAGGAAAAAAAAATGCGTAACATATAATTTTAAGGTAAACAATATTTCATGCAGGCAGGTTTATTAAAGATAGATATAATTACTGCTCGACAGAGACGCAAAAATTTCTATTCTCCCAGCAATCTGCTTTCGTCCAGTGAAAAGTAAAATCTATTTGTGTGCTTTCTTTTACAACAATATCCGCATAAAAAATATCAAGCTCCGTATCTTTTGTATGTATTGAATTTTGTGTTTCCCAGTTATTATTTGTCCAGATAATTTCAGCCTCAGCCATTACTTCAATGCGCAGTATTTTTTGTGTTGAAATAGTTTTGCATTGATGATGAAAACGCCACACACAAACAGCAGAAGTTATTTTTTGTTTTACATAACGCTGATATGTTTGCTTCGGCATATCAAACACTTTTTTATCTTTTATAGATGCGCAAAGTTTTATGTATTCTGCATGTGCCCAAGTAAGCGGCATTGCAGAACCTGAATGCTGGCCGAAGAATAATTCTTTTTCAGGTA
>JBDUBY010000287.1:0-15627 GCA_040003735.1 Parafilimonas sp. | reverse complement strand
TTGATGAAGATTGTGTTGCGTTTGCACCTTCAACAAATATTGAATCTATTATTGATATAGATAAAGAAGCTGTAATACAGGATTATTCATCACAAAAAATAAAAGAATTTTTAAACATCATCAAATCTGAATTGCCAAATCCAAAACCCGAAATTAAAGTTTGGGATTGTTGCGCGGGCAGCGGCGGAAAATCAATTCTTTCTTATGATGTATTTGAAAAAATTGACCTTTATGTTTCTGACATACGCACTTCTATTATTCAAAATCTTAAACAGCGTTTTAATAAGGCAGGAATAAAAAATTATAAAAGTTTTATTGCCGATATTTCAAACACAAAATTTAAAAGCCAAAATCAAAAATTTGATTTAATTATTTGCGATGCGCCTTGCACCGGCAGCGGAACATGGAGCCGGACACCTGAACAATTATACTTTTTTCAAACTAAAAAAATAGAAGATTATATTTTGCTGCAGCAAAATATAATTAGTAATACAATTCCTTCTCTTAAAGAAAATAGTTATTTTCTTTACATCACATGCTCAGCTTTCAAAAACGAAAATGAAATAAATGTTGAGTTTATTAAACAAAAATTCAACCTTGAATTAATAAAGATGGAATTATTAAAAGGTTACGATAAAAAAGCTGATACCATGTTTGCGGCTTTGTTCAAAAAAAATATTTAATACTTACCACAGTTGAGTCAACAATTAATTAAAAGATTATTGCTTTATCCTGATCAAATTTAAAACAATGCCATAGCTTCCATCATCGTAGCCGGCTGGCGGCGGCGTAGGTTGCCAGGTCCAATGCAGGAAATTTTTATAGATAAGCCCTGTGTTGTGCGCGTAAACTTCAACAGAATAATTTCTTTGCTGATAATATTGCGGATCAAAATCTCCTTCGGGAGAAGTTTCATCTTGCTGATGTACAACAACACTGCTGTCAAAAGTTCCGGCAAGTGCATTATAAGGCAAGTTCACTGAATTATAGGTATAATTCCAACCGTCAAGATATTGGAATTGCGTAGTTGACGAGCGGGTATCAATATAACTATTGCCCATCCAATTTTTCCCTTCGCTAACAGGACTCACCAATTTTATAAACCGAAGATTATTATCATCAACCACTTCAACATCAGTTGGCGTTGCCGTTACATAATAAGTTGAAATTGGTTGCCATGAATTTTCTTCTAATGTATCCGTAACAAATCGATAAACAGGCCAAGATGTTCTTCCAATGTTATCTAAAAACGAAATGCCTGTACTATCTTTTAAATGATAACTGTGTACGATAAGTTCAGTACCAAATGGTGGAATAGTGGTTGAATCGAGCCTGTAAAACCAAACACGGCCACTTTGCAAAGGATAATAATCAGAAGCATTTGCATATGCAGGAACCTGATCTTTTTTGCAGGAAAAAAATAACCCGAAAAAAGCAACAATTGAAAAAGTCTGTAATATTCTTAACATGAATAAGCCGTTAAACTAAAATATTTTGTTATACAATGAAACGTTTTAAGGAAGCTTTTCTTATTTGCATAATCATCTTTATATTTGCAGCCCTAAAGGGACTGGCCCCGTAGCTCAACTGAATAGAGTATCTGACTACGGATCAGAAGGTTTCAGGTTTGAATCCTGACGGGGTCACTTTTATTATCTTTCAAAAGCACATGAAATCTTGGTTTCATGTGCTTTTGAAGTTTTTTGAGCCTTCTTAACACCTTAAATAACCTTCAAAATTTGGTACGCAATTGGTCCCTTTGAATCCTACCAAAATTTTTTCCCAATTCATGGCTTAGAATATTTTATTTTCTCAGTTTGATCTTTACATCAGAATAAATTTTTATCAACTTTATAATTTAATTATTCACAATTAAAAATAATTTCATTTTTAGTTTTCATTGTAACCTTTCCAACCCACGAAATATTCTTTCCTTCAATATCAATTATTATCCTGTTATTTTTTATTGAAATATTTTCTGCTGAAGCAAAAAGAATAACCTTATTAACAAACCAAACTTCTCCATCAATTATTGTAACTGCATCTTTATTATTGATAAATAATTCATCGTTCGGGCCACCGGATAATCGCAACATGGTTGTATGCAATATTGTACTGTCGTTTATTGCTTCCGCATGCATTGGGTCGAAACCTTTGAATTGAGGATGCTGTTTAAATTTCAGATTGATTTTTATTCCTTGCTGGGCATTGAATTTATTAAACGAAGTTATATGCTCCGCAATCGCCTGATGAATTTGAAATTTAGCCATAGCGAAATAGCTCGAATCAATTTCTAACTCAACTTTTTGTGGCTGAAACTTGCTTATAAAAAATTCGTACAGCGATAAATCTTTAGAATAATATTCGGTTTGCCAATTATCAAAATATTTATTAAGAATTAAGCACATCGCCATTCCTGATGCAAGATGCCTGTTTCGCAGATTATCCCGGCCATAATAGGGACTAGTTAAATAGCCAAAAAAGTGCTTCTGATTGTAATTATCTTTTAATAGTTCAGTGAAGGTTGAAAACTTATTGTAAAACTTATATTCACAATAAAATGCCGGACCTTCCATGCTTTCAACCTTTTCTTCATAATTAATGAATTCGCCAATAACCTGTTTCCTTTTTAATCTACAACTATAAATCTGGTTTAGTAATCTTTTAAAACTGTCATCATCTTGTGCAAAGCACATATTGTATAAGATATTTTGTTCAAACAGTTTGATGCCGTCATTAGTATAATTTTCAGGATAAGTTAGTAGAATGGCAGGATTATCAAACCCAATTTGCTTAACAAAATTGCGTTGGTAAACATGATGCAGCTCGTGAAAAAGTTCAGCATAAACTTCATCTTTTGAAGCATAGTGAGTAAGTCCATAGTCAACAACAGCAGTTAAGGTTCCATTAATTTCCATTTGGGTTGCACCGAATAGTTGCAGGTCTTTTTGCTCACCGATGTATAATTTATCATTTACTTTTTTAAAATTTGCTGGAGGATTCGGATGATTATATAAAAGCGCAGGCCCATTAATTCTATACAGACAAACAGGTGCAAGTTTCATATCCTTCCATATGTTACTTTTTTCATTTTCTGCATTGTTATAAAAATTATCTATCGAAGCCATATATAAGCTATCAATTGCCATTAGTTGTTTTTGTGCATTTGTTATGGATTTGTTGAACAAAAACAAGCTGATAAATACAAGAAGTTTTAATCTCATTTTGATTAATTAATTTATAAATAGATTTTTATTAGGCGGTGATACTTGTAATGAAAATAGTTATAAATAGTCAGGCATTATTACCGGTCCATCTAAAAAGCCAACAGAGGGATTTGTTAAATGAAATAAGGCAGCACCTACATAATAATCTACATTTTCATTCAACGAACTTTTGTATGTTACTCCTGCGAAAAGATCAAATTAGTTTACATTGGTTTTAAACACCTGGTTTAATAAGATGTGCAAGAAGAAACATCTAATATTAATACTTGCTTTTTTATTGCATGCGGCTATTATTATTAATGATTATGATATATAAAAAATATAAGAAAGTAAAATTATAGTTTGCAAAACTTTTTATATTGATTAATAAAATCAGAATAAATATATGGCGATGATAGAATGGTATAAATTAACTTATACTTGCATTAGCATTTGTAAATTATAAATTAAATAATACTATGGCTTCTGTGACGAGCTTTCATTTGCAATACAGGCTTTGGATAGCTGAATTAAATAGCGACATCAACATATTGAGAATCTTTGATGATTATCTTGCCGACATATCAACCAGCAATAAAACTGAAGATGCATTGAAGTATATTAAAAATTACAAACAGCAATTTTCGGTTTTAAGAAAAAGTATAGATGAGTTAAGGCACGACATGCATATTAATAAAATGGAGCTTGCTGCCATTGCAAAAAAGCCGGGTATATCAATAAAAATTATTGAAAAAAATATTAAACATAAAGAGGTTAAAGAACGATATAGACTTTTTAGAAAAACATTCGATAGAACAAAAAAAGACTTTCAGAAATTTGAAAATAAATTGATGAAATAATTGGCTAATCGTGAATTTAATTTTAAATACTTATCCAACCCGCACGCCAAACAGGTAACCAACTAATGCAGACATCAGCATTGCAAATGTTCCCCAAAAACAAATCCTTATTATTGATTTTCCGATTAAAGAACCTCCTGCTTTTGCAGCAAAAGCACCTGAAAAAACTAAAAAAATTATTGAACATCCATATTGAAAATAGATCATCTGCTTTAGTGGCGCTAAAAAGGAAATCAGCACGGGCAAAATGCCGCCTGCAATAAATGAACACGCAGAAGCTATAGCTGCCTGGAAAGGTTTTGCCTGTGTAATTTCACTAATTCCCAATTCATCTCTTGCATGTGCACCTAATGCATCTTGAAGTGTTAGTTGAGTAGCAACTTCAAGTGCGAGAGTTTTTGTCAATCCTCTTTTTTCATAAATTTTCGCCAGCTCTTTTAATTCAACTTCGGGCATAGTTTCCAACTCTATTTGTTCTCTTTTTAAATCGGAAGTTTCCACATCTGATTGTGAGCTTACAGAAACATATTCGCCTGCAGCCATTGATAATGCGCCGGCCACCAAACCTGCAAGTGCTGCGAGTACTACAGGGTCTCTGCTTGTGCTTGCAGCGGCAACGCCAATTACCAAACTTGTGGTAGAAAGTATGCCATCATTTGCACCTAAAACTGCAGCCCGTAACCATCCGCTTCTGTTTATATAATGTTTTTCAAGTTCCATACTGTAAGTTCAATCTGCGATAAAAGTAAAATAATACAACGTTCTAATCAGTAAAAAATATTGTGATATTAATGTTTCAATTAACCTGCCAAGTAAGTTTCTTAATAAAATAAAATTTCCATTTGCATAGAAACCTTTTCATTTTTTTCGATTTATTAATTAAGGCACTTGTTCAAAGCTTGTTCGGGTTTCATCAGATTTATTATGCATTTTATGAACTGATAAAACAAAATTCCAGTTGCAGATAATTATGCTTTAAATTTCCTTTCTATACTTTGATAGTTTTTATTTGCTGTAAATTATAAAGCATTAATTTAAACAGTATGCAAATCAATCAATATATAGATCATACTTTATTAAAACCAACATCGCTGATAAAAGATATTGAAACACTTTGCAGTGAAGCATTGCAATACAATTTTGCAGCAGTTTGCGTACCGCCGCCAATGCTTAAAATTGCAAAAGTGCAATTAGAGAATTCAGCAGTTAAACTGGCAACAGTAATTGGTTTTCCTTTTGGATATTCAGCAGTTGAAGCTAAGATTGCTGAAGTTATTCTCGCTGTGATTGATGGCGCTGACGAATTGGATATTGTCATCAATCTTATTGCTTTAAAAAATAGCGACTGGCAATATTTGGCGAATGAAATCAATCATATTCTGCCTGTTGCAAAACAAAAAAATAAAGTAGTAAAAATTATTATCGAAAGCGGTATTTTAACTGATGAAGAAATAATCCGCTGTTGCGAATTATATGGCGCAGCAGATATAGATTTTTTGAAAACTTCTACCGGCTATGCAGAACAGGGAGCTACTATTCATGCGGTTGAATTAATGCGCAAACATTTACCAAAACAAATACAGATAAAAGCTTCAGGTGGTATTAAAACATATCAATTCGCGAAGGAATTAATTAATGCCGGCGCAACAAGAATTGGTTGCAGCAGCAGCATAAAAATAGTTTCTGGAAACTTATAGTATTTTAATACAGTTAATTTTTATTTGATTATTTTGCCCGGATTGAAGAATGGCGAAATGTTTGCAGCATTGTGTAATTAACTTTTTTTGATGAAGCATTTTCTTTTAACAACACTTATATTTTGTGCAGTGTTTTATACTTCGCATGCTGCTGATACAATTATTGTTCATAAAGATACAAGAGTTGATATATTAACACAGAAGCAGGCAGCCATTAATAAAGTAACTTCAAGAATGTCGGGCAATGGTTTGTTTAAAGGCTATCGCTTACAGGTTTTAAACACGCGAAGCCGTGATGATGCCTTTAAAACAAAAGCATCACTGCTTGAAAATTTCCCTGATGAAAAAGTATACGTATTGTATCAATCACCATATTTTAAAGTAAGGGTTGGAAACTTTGTTAATAGAAATGATGCAGAAAGTTTTAAAAAGCAATTAATTTTGTTCTATACTCAACCTGCTTATGTTGTTAACGATCTAATTGAGTATATTCCAAAAGCTGATGCGTTTCAATAATCTGTAAATATGGTGCTGCCAGAACAACTAAAAAGTATAATCAAACAATACGTTCCGCTACTTATTTCTATCAGGCATCATTTACATGCTTATCCTGAATTAAGTTTTAAAGAATTTGAAACAAGCAAATACATTGGCGGTCTGTTAAAAAAATGGAATATATCATTTAAAAATATTGCAGGTACAGGCATAGAAGGAGTTATTGAAGGTAAAGATCCATCATACAAAACAATTGCTTTGCGCGCAGATATTGATGCCTTGCCAATTACAGAAGAAAATGATGTTGAATATAAATCGCAACATGAAGGAATAATGCATGCATGTGGTCATGATGTGCATACAACATGCTTGCTGGGTGCCGTAAAAATTTTGAGTGATTTAAAAGATGAATGGCGCGGAACAGTAAAATTTATTTTTCAGCCGGGTGAAGAAAAAAACCCTGGTGGTGCAAGCCTGATGATAAAAGATGGCGTGCTTGAAAATCCAAAACCAGAAGCCATTGTTGCAATGCATGTGCATCCTGGTTTAGATACAGGAAAATTAAGTTTTAGAAAGGGATTAATTATGGCAAGTGCTGATGAAATTTATATCACCGTTAAAGGTAAAGGCGGTCATGCGGCGGCTCCGCATTTAACTGCGGATACAGTGCTGATTGCTTCGCAAATTATTGTTAGCTTGCAACAGGTCATCAGTCGTAATAATAATCCGTTTACACCGTCTGTACTTTCTATCTGCAGTATAAAAGGTGGTAACACCACAAACGTTATTCCATCAGAGGTTAAACTGATGGGCACATTTCGTACAATGGATGAAAACTGGCGTTACAAAGCGCATGAACTTATAGAAAAACAAGTTATACAAATTGCAGAAGCAATGGGTGCAACAGCAGAGATTAAAATTGATGTTGGCTATCCCGCAGTGTATAACGATGAATACGCAACAGATAGCGCTGTTGTGTTAGCAAAAGAATATTTTGGAGATGATAACATAGAAGAAACAGAATTAAGAATGGGAGCCGAAGATTTTGGATTTTATGCACAAAAACTACCAGCATGTTTTTTCAGGCTTGGTGTAAGAAATGAGCAGCAAGGTATTGTGCATAATGTTCATACAGCAAAATTTAATATTGATGAAAACGCATTGGAATCTGGCGCAGCAATAATGGCGTGGATGGGAATGAGGCTAAAGATTTAATTTTTAAAGGTTCATAGTTTTTGAAGTACGTACCCCTATTTACTGTCATTTTTTTGACAGTGTTAAACATTTATTCCGTATCCGCTCAAAACAAGGGTGATGCTATTTCTTTGCCCGTACAGTATGCTCATGTAACCGGCATAAACAAGTCGCAAGCTGTTTTTCACTACGCGCACTTATCAAATTATTATCTTAATGTAAACAGTAAACATGCAGAGAAATATCTACTTGATATTCGTACTAATCAAACCAGTTTTTTATTAGATGTAGCAACACAGCAAAATCAAAAATTCGGCATTCTTTTAATTGTTTGCGTTTTTCTTTTAATAATTGCAATTTCATTCTTCGTTCTTTATTTAAAAAAGAAGAAAACTCCCGTTATTCCTGAAATAAATATTGAACCCTACGAAGAGAAAATTACATTTCTTCATAACAGGCTAAAAGAACTGGAACAAAATAATACAGATCTGCAAAAAGGATATGAAGAATTGCAGATAAAATATAATGACATTCAAAAAACGAGTGAGGTAAAAGATAAGCTTATACCAATGATCGCTCATGATATTCGTTCTCCCCTCGCCGCTTTGCAAAGCACGCTTACTTTAACAAGAGAAAATATTATCAATCCTGAAGAATTTCAAAAATTAAGTTTTGCGCTTGAAGCAGATGTTTTTAATTTAAGAGGCATGCTTGATAACATGTTGCTGTGGGCAAAAGAACAAATGTTTGAAACAAAAATTACTAAAGCAAAATTTGATTTAAGCGAAATTTCAAGAGATGTAATTTTAATGTACCGCAATAATCTTGTTGGCAAAAACATTACACTTCATAATTATTTGCCGCAACATTTAGAAGTTACAACAGACAGAGAAATTATTTCGGCAGTATTCAGAAATCTTTTTTCAAACGCAGTTAAGTTTACTGAAACAGGTAAAAATATTTATATAAGCCAAATATTTTTTAATGGCAAAGCATACATTTCAGTTAAAGATGAAGGCAAAGGAATGCAAACTGAAATGATTAATAAACTCAATAACAAAGAACACATTTCTACACGCGGTACAGCCAATGAAAAAGGTACAGGTTTAGGATTACTTTTTAGCCGCGAAATGCTTGGCCGGCTTGATGAAGTATTTGATATAACTTCTTATCCAAACCAGGGTACATCAGTTACCTTCTCGGTAAGCCTGAGTTAATTTCATATCATCATTTTAAAGGCTAGTTTATAAAATTATTACGATTGTTGAAACATATTTGTTCTGTTTTATTATCTATAGATTCGTGCAAATAATTATTTGCTTCTATGGCAACAGCATCATTAAAAAGCAATGCCGGTAAATGGATTATGGCATCAACCATTTTAGCATCAGCAATGGCTTTTATTGATGGTACCGCTTTAAACGTTGCACTTCCATCTTTACAAAAATCTTTAAATGCTTCGGGTGCAGATTTATTCTGGATATTGAATGCTTATCTTTTAATGCTGGCTTCACTGATAATTTTAGGCGGATCATTAGGCGATAAACTTGGCCGCAAAAAAATATTCATCATCGGAATTATCATTTTTATTATTGGCTCAGTGGCATGCGGATTATCACCCAACGTAAATATTCTTATCATATGCAGAGGTGTGCAGGGTCTCGGCGGCGCATTAATGATTCCCGGAAGCCTTTCTATTATTTCTTCTTCATTCGTTGCAAAAGAAAGAGGTAAAGCAATCGGTACATGGAGTGCAGTTACAACAATGGTTACGGTTGGCGGCCCAATTTTAGGCGGCGCTTTAGCCGATGCAGGTTTATGGCGGTATATATTTTTTATAAACGTTCCGCTGGGTATTACTTCCATTTTAATATTAGTATTTAAAGTGAAAGAAAGTCGTGATGAAAGTGCAGACAAAACGCTTGATTATAAAGGTGCAGTTACTTCATTGCTCGGGCTCGCTTTGCTTACGTTTGGTTTTTTACGCATACCTGCGGTGGGATTACAAAATCCGCAATCCTGGCTTTCTTTAATAGCCGGTTTAATTGTAATAATTGTTTTTATCTGGATTGAAAGACGCAGTACTCATCCAATGATGCCTTTAAAACTTTTTAAAAACAAAACATTCAGCGGTGTAAATCTTTTATCATTTTTTTTATATGCCGGCCTGGGCGCAGGTATTTTATTTTTAAGCCTTGATATGGTGCAAATTCAAGGCTACAAACAATTCCAGGCAGGTTTAACCTTGTTGCCGTTTACTATTTTAATGATAACACTTGCACGTTTTGCAGGAGGCATTGCAGATAAACACGGGCCAAGATTATTATTGATTGCCGGGCCGGCTGTTGCAGGTGTTGGTTTGCTGTTATTATCTTTTGTAAAACAAACAAATGGCGCATCTGATTATTTTACTAGCTTTTTTCCGGGCATAATAATTTTTGGATTGGGAATGTCTTTTACTGTTGCTCCGCTTACGGCAACAGTTATGGGTGCTTTGCCCGATCATTATTCAGGAACAGCTTCAGGAATTAATAATGCCACAACAAGAATTGCAGGTGTATTTGCCAATGCAATTTTAGGAGCGCTTGCCATTTTGTTTTTTTCAGGTTTTTTAAGTGAAAGAATAAACAACATGCAATTTGATAACAGCACAAAAAAATCTGTAATGATGCAGGTAAAAGATTTAGGTAATGCAAAACCTCCTGCAAAAATGAATAATGCTGATAAAACAACACTCACAAAAGCTTATAAGGAAGGATTTATTAATGCTTACAATAAAATTATGCTGATTTGCGCGGCGCTTGCATTCATCGGTGCGCTAATGAGTTTCCTGTTTATAAAGAATATAAAAGCAGGTGAACAGCAAACCTTGACTTAAATTACGAATAGAGTTTTTGTTTAATGGAGTTGCTTCAGAAAGGCAAAACGTCCTAAGGTTCGGCATCGAGGTAAAAAGGTCCGGCGTCGATGCTTTTTTTGACAATTCGTCACTAAAAGAGTCAACGTCGAAGTAAAAAGACCCAACTCCAATGCTAAAACATTCAATGCCGGGGCAAAAAAGGTTTGGCAGCGGTGTAAAAATCCTCGGCGGCGATAATAAAAGCTACGGCATTGAACCAAAATGTTACGATTATAACGATAAAACTTTAAAAAGGATTTTCATCTTCTGCTCCTCCCCCAAACTGATCATCATTCATACGGCTGCCTTTCTGAATAAACAATTTGGCACCTTCGTCTCCACCTCCGGTTTGTGGTGGCTGAGGTTTTATGGGTTTCCAGCTTCCGCCGGGTGGCAAAGCAGGTTCGCTATCGCCATCCCATTCCTCAAACTTTTGTATATGCAACAAAGCACGAAGCTTAATATTTTCAAGCGAACCATTACGATGTTTTGCGATTTTTATATGCGTTTCTCCACGTGTACTTTCGCCATTTTCGTTTGAATAATTCTCATAATATTCAGGCCGGTAAATAAATATTACCATATCTGCATCCTGCTCAATAGCACCAGATTCGCGCAGATCGCTTAATTGCGGCATCTTACTTTCCTTACGTGTTTCCACGGCACGGCTTAACTGGCTCAAAGCAATAATAGGAATGTTCAATTCTTTAGCGAGTGCTTTTAAATTCCTGGAGATATTGCTTATCTCCTGTTCACGGTTTGTACCACGATCACTAACGCCACTCATCAATTGTAAATAATCTATAATTATCAAACCTACCTGGTGTTTGTTTACCAGGCGGCGCGCCTTTGCACGAAATTCAAAAATGTTTAGCGCGGCTGTATCATCAATAAAAATTGGCGCCTGCTCTAATTTTTTTATGCCTTTTGTATGCAGTTGCGTGTATTCATAATCTTCCAGTTTGCCTCGCGCAATTTTTTCAAGCGCAATTTCACTTTCTGCTGAAAGAATACGTTGCACCAGTTGTGATGAACTCATTTCAAGCGAGAAAAAAGCAACAGGTGTTTTTTTAATAGGATTTAATGCAGCATTACGTGCAAGGTTTAGCGCCAATGCTGTTTTACCAACTGATGGCCTTGCTGCAAGTATAATAAGATCTGTAGGTTGCCAGCCATAAGTAACACGGTCAAGGCTTGGAAAGCCGCTGTGAACTCCTGAAATATCTTCTTTTTTAGTGCGCAGTTCATCAATACGGTTAACTGCTTTTGCCAAAGCGTTGCCGATATCTTCATAATTTTTCTTAAGATAATTGTTGGTGATGTTGAACATTTTTGTTTCGCTTTCATCAAGCAAATCAAAAACGTCTGTACTGTCTTCATACGCATCGCCAATTATTTCACCACTAATGCGTATTAATTCTCTTTGAATAAATTTTTGTAAGATGATGCGTGCATGTGCTTCAATATTTGCGGTAGATACAACTGCATTGGTAAGTTTTGTAATGTAGTATGGGCCGCCAACTTCCTCAAGCTCTTCTTTTGTTTTTAATTCTTCAACAACAGTAAGCATATCAATCGGCATGCTTTGTTGTGCCAGGCTTTGAAATGATTTGAATATGCGCTGGTGTGCATCTGTATAAAAACATTCTGGTTTTAAAATTTCAACAATTGTATCAAATGCGCTTTTTTCAAGCATGATGGCGCCAAGTACGGCTTCTTCCAAATCCCTTGCCTGGGGAGGAAGTTTTCCATATACCATCGTGCTTAAGTCAATCGAAGATTTTCTGCGTGTCCTCCTGTCTTTATTTTGGTTTACAATGTCCATTTTTTTATAAAAAATTTATTAGGTTAGTTACCTGCTTCGTTAGATTAAGAAATTGTTACCACTGTGTTTCCTGAATGTTATCAGTAAACGGGGCAACGAATTAAGGTGGAAATACTGGCATCAAAAAATTTTATTTGATTAAAACTTATTCATTAATATTCCACGCTTTATAAACAGTAAAACGTTGTTATTAACGATAATGGTATGGCTTTTCAACAGAAACAAAAAGTTTTAAGAATGATGCGCGCACATATCAACATTGTGCAGTGTAAAAAACTTTTTTTTAGAATGATGCTTGCATTAAAAAAAATTGTGTATCTACGGTAACAACGAAGCGATATTATTTTGCTTGTTTTCTAAACTATATTTTTGCAATAACTATAATGTATGAAAATATCGTATAACTGGTTGAATAAATACCTGCCTGAAAAAATTGATCCGGCAAAGTTATCTGAGGTATTGACTTCGATAGGACTTGAAGTAGAATCATTAGAAGAATTTGAAAATTTTAAAGGCAGTTTAAAAGGTTTGATAGTTGGAGAAGTTTTAAGCAGCGAACAACATCCAAATGCTGATAAACTTAAATTAACAAAGGTTGATATTGGTGGAAATGAGCCATTGCAAATAGTTTGCGGTGCGCCAAATGTTGCAGCGGGTCAAAAAGTAATTATTGCGCCGGTTGGCACAACTATTCATCCATTGAATGGCGATGCTGTTACTATGAAAATTGCCAGAATACGAGGCGTTGAAAGTTTTGGAATGATCTGCGCTGAAGATGAAATTGGTTTAAGCGATAATCACGCAGGCATTTTAATTTTACCTTCTAATACTAAAACAGGAATCGAAGTCGCAGGTTTATTTGATGCATATTTTGATTGGATTTATGAGATTGGTTTAACACCGAACCGCATGGACGCGATGAGTCATATTGGTGTTGCAAAAGATGTTTGTGCATGGTTATCGTATCATCAAAATGAACTTGTAAAAGCCAAGCTTCCTTTTGAAAATACAATAACATTAAACAACGAAAAAAATGAATTTGAGGTTGTTGTTGAAAATAACCAGGATTGTAAAAGATATTCAGCACTTGTAATTAAAAATGTAAAAGTTGAAGCATCACCATCCTGGTTGCAAAATTTTTTAAAAGCAATTGGCCAAAGACCAATTAATAATATTGTTGATATAACCAATTTTGTTTTGCATGAAATAGGCCAGCCATTACACGCTTTTGATGCTGATGCATTAACATCAAAAAAAGTTGTTATCAAAAATCTTGATGAAGGAACAATATTTAAAACATTAGATGAAGTTGAAAGAAAATTAAGCAGCAACGATTTAATGATATGTAATAATGATGAACCTGTTTGTATTGCTGGTGTTTTCGGTGGTATAAAAAGTGGCGTAACGGCTGAAACAAAAAATATTTTTTTGGAAAGCGCATGGTTTAATCCTGCTTCAATAAGAACAACTTCTTTAAAACATGGATTAAGAACGGAAGCAGCCGTGAGATTTGAAAAGGGCGTTGATATTTCCGGTACAGGTTTATCATTAATTAGATCTGCGTATTTAATAAAAGAAATTTGTGGTGGCGAAATAACCGGTGATATTATTGATATTTATCCTTCTCCGGTTGAGAAAAAACAAATTACTTTACAATATAATTATCTAAAAAAGTTAAGCGGAAAACAATATGATCATTCAGCTGTAAAAAAGATATTTTCAGCTTTGGAATTTGATATAATTGAAGATAATGAAACGGAAATAAAAGTTGCATCGCCGTTAAGTAAAGCTGATGTTACAATGCCTGCGGATTTGGTTGAAGAAATAGTAAGAATTGATGGATTAAATAATATTGATATTCCTTTATCTATCACGATAACACCTTCAATTCAGCAAAATATTTTGAGTGAACAATTGAAAGAGAAAGTTGCTCAAATGCTTGCCGGGCTTGGGTTTAATGAAATTATTACCAACTCTATCGCCAATAGTAAAAATTATTCGGAAAATGAATTATCTGATGCTGTAAGATTGTTGAATAATTTAAGTGCTGACCTCGATATTATGCGGCCTTCAATGCTTGAAACAGGATTGGAAGTTCTTGCATATAATATCAACAGAAAAAATAATTACCTGCGTTTTTTTGAATTGGGAAAAACGTATAGAAAAGAACAAGAGAAATACAAGGAAACTGAAAAAATTTGTTTTTGGATAACAGGAAAAAAACAAAATCAAGGTTGGAAAAATCAAAACAATGATGCAGATTTTTTTACTGCAAAAGGAATTATTCATTCTTTACTTGAAAACATCAATATAAAGGATCTGGTTTTTGAAGAACTGCAATTATCAGAAAATGGAATTGCTCAATCAATAATAAAAAATAAAACTAATCTAGGAAAAGTATTGCAGGTAAACAAAATGCTGCTTCAAAAATTTAATATTAAGCAACCTGTAATCTTCGTTGAATTAGACGTAAGAAATATACTAACTGCTTCTGTAAAAGAAGAGATTTTATATACTGAGATTCCGCAATTTCCTGCTGTAGAAAGAGATTTATCCATAGTAATGGATAAAGATATTGCGTTCAGAAATATTGCTTCTTCGTTGAAACAAATGAAAGCAAAATTTCTTGAAGATGTTACCTTGTTTGATATTTATGAAGGAGAAAAAATTGGCAACGATAAAAAATCTTTAGCTATTAATTTCCAATTTATAAATAAAGAAAGAACACTTACTGATGCAGAAGTGGAAAAAGAAATGAAAACTATTGCGGATAAACTTATCACAGATTTTAATGCAGAAGTGCGGCATTGATTTAGTTTAAATTTAAAGTATGGAAGATTTGCATGCATGTTTAAAAGATTTGCAGCTCTTATTGCAAACGCTTTTAAAAAAATACAATCATTTAAGAAAAGAAAATGAAGATTTAAAAAAGGAAATTGAAAATCTGAATAAATTACTTACAGAAAAGAGAAACTTAATTAATATGGCAGAAGAAAAAATTGCAACAAATAACATAAACACATTTTTTAATTCTGAAGAGAAACAACTGCTGCAATCTAAAATTGATATTTATTTGAAAGATATTGAAAAATGCCTTGCTTTACTTAATGCATAACTATGGAAGAATTAATTGCAGTAAATATTTTGGTGGGTGATAGAAATTATCGTTTAAAGATTAAACCAAACGAAGAAGAAACCTTGCGAAAAACCATGAAGATTATCAATAACAAATTGATAGATTTTAAAACCAATTTCGCCGGAAAGGATATGCAGGATTATATAGCTATGGTATTAATTTGGCTGGCAACCGAGCAACCGGCTTCAGTTTTATCAAACGAAAATTTCCAGGAAATATCAGGCAAAATAAAGAACCTTCAACAAATGATTACAAGCTCATTATAAAAAAAGAGCTCCGTTCAAAAATGAACAGAGCGTTATTCTGAAAAAGCCC
>JBDUBY010000021.1:0-4629 GCA_040003735.1 Parafilimonas sp. | reverse complement strand
TATTTGCTTTGAGTAACGGATAAGCTTCTTTGCACAAAGCATTTCCTTTGCCTTCTTCTTCGCCAATATTCAATAAACCAACTGTGGGATTTTCAATACCAAAAATGCTCTTTGCATATAAACTTCCTAATAAGCCAAACTGATCAAGATGTTGCGGTTTGCAATCAACGTTTAAACCAACATCAAGCAGCAAACCAGTTTTGCCACCAATTTTTGGAACAACGGTTGAAATAGTAGGGCGAAGCACACCTTCAAGCGGTTTTAAAAAGAACATGGAACCTACGAGCATTGTTCCTGTATTGCCGGCACTTAAAAATGCATCTGCTTTTCCGGAGGCGAGTAATTGAAATCCTTTAGCAATGGAAGAATCGGGTTTATCTTTTAAAGCTTTGGTTGGGTGTTCGTGATAGCCGATGATTTGTGAAGTATGAATAACTTTCACACGGTCTAATGAAATTCCATGTTCAGCTATCAATGATGTTAACTGCTGTTCATCACCAATGCAATAAACAACAGCTGTTGAGTTACTACCTTTTAAGTATAACTTCAAGCCTTTTACTGCTTCAAGGGGTGCGTAATCGCCGCCCATCATGTCAAGCGCAAGATTCATTGCAGTATGCAATTAATTTATGCTTTCAGAGGAGCTTTTTCAGAAACAACTTTTCCTTTATAATACAATTTGCCTTCGCTTACATGAGCGCGGTGGCGTACATGCATTTCGCCTGTAGCACTGTCTTTGCTCAACGTAACTTCTTGTGCTTTGTAATGCGTTCTTCTCTTTGCGCTGCGCTGTTGAGAATGCCTGCGTTTTGGATTTGGCATAATTTAAATTTATAATTATTTAAGATCTTTAAATTGTTTAAGCGCTTTCCACATGGGATTCGCTTCGTTATTAATTACTGTTTCTGTACCCGTTAGTTTTGCAAGAACATCTTTATTACATTGCGAACCGCCCATTTCTTCAGGTGCACACATTTTTTGCAATGGAATACTAAGATTAATGAATTCGTATATCCAGTCTGAAACATAAAGATGGCTTTCCCCACGATTTATATAATATACGTCAGGGTCTTCTTCCTGTTCATTCATCTCTTCAGGATTATCAACCAGTTTTACCATCACTTTAAATTCATCCCATAACCGCAGGGTTAAAGGATTTCCGCAACGGTCACAACTTACATCAACTGTTCCATCAACATCAAACTTTAAAAGCATAAATCCATTCTTCTTGTCAAGCTCGAGTTTAATATTGGCTTTACAGTTAGAAAAATCCTGTTCACCATAATTTGCAAAGAACTTATTATCAATCTGATAATCGAAATAATGTAACCCGGTTTTCAGGCCAACAAACGCTATCTCGTACTCTCTGCTGAAACTCATCGCCTGAAAATTTGGCTCGCGAAGGTAATTGAAAAATACTTAGGAACAAAGCTATAAAACTGTCGCAACCTTCAATCAAACTAAAGTTTAACTATATCTCTTAAAAGCGATCATCAAAAAATTGATAATGCTTTTTATGAGTTGATTATATTGCTGCAAAATTTTGCTATGCGCCACCTGATCTTAGTTTTTACATTCCTTAATCTTTTTTTTATCTCATGCAATAATAAAGAAACAAAGTCATCGAAACCGGATGTGCTTGCAAAAGATATCGATTCAGCAATAAATCCTGCTGATGATTTTTTTGATTATGCGAATGGCTTATGGATCAAAAACAATCCAATTCCGGCTGATGAAAGCGCCTGGGGGTTGTTCCAAATAATTCCTGATGAGAATTTAGTACGGCTTCGCGATATAAATACTGAAGTAGCTAAAACATCTCATTCAGAAGGAACTGCAGAACAAAAGATAGGAGATTTTTGGAAAGCCGCAAACGATTCTGCAAAAATTGAGCAATCGGGCATTGAGCCGTTGCAACCGTATTTGGCTAAAATTGATGCGATAAACGATGTAGCTTCTTTGCAAAACACAATGGCGCAATTGGAGGCGATGGGTGTTGGCGGTGCAATCAGTTTTTATGTAGGGCAAGATGCTAAAAATAGTTCGCTTGAAGTTTTGCAACTTTACCAAACTGGCTTAGGATTGCCTGAACGTGAATTTTATTTTAAGATGGATAGCACTTCTGTTGCCATCCGCAATGCGTATGTAAAAAACATTTCAAAAATTTTAGACTTACTTGGCGCTGATTCTTCTAAAACATTGTCATCGGCAAAAAATATTCTTGCATTGGAAACGCAGCTTGCAAAATCAAGTAAAAAGCTGGAAGACCTTCGTGATCCTTATTCTAATTATCATAAATATGCTGTAACGGATTTATATAAAGTCTCACCAAAAATTGACTGGACGAGTTACATGTCAATTATCGGTGTTAAAGCAACAGATTCTATAATTATTGGTCAGCCTGAATATTATAAAGAGACAGGCATTGCATTATCAACTATTTCTTTAGAAACATGGAAAGATTATCTCCGCTATCGGCTGGCTAACGAGTTTGTTCCCGCATTACCCAATGTTTTCGGTGAAACAAATTTTGAGTTCAATAAGCTTTTTTCAGGTGCAACCGAGCGGAAACCAAGATGGAAAAGAATTATAAGTAACGAGCAAAATGTTATGGGTGAATTGCTTGGACAGATATACGTAAAAAAATATTTTAATGACAGCGCAAAGGCAAGATATACCCAGCTTGTTGAGAATATTAGAACAGCCTTAAAAAACAGGATAGAAAATTTAGATTGGATGAGCGACAGCACCAAGCAAAAAGCATTGGCAAAACTTGCGGTTGTAAATAAGAAAATTGGTTATCCTGATAAATGGAAAGATTTTTCTTCATTAAAAATTACGCCTGACAGTTATCTACAAAATCTTGTAAATGCAGATATTTTCTGGCATAATCACAACATCAATAAACTTGGAAAACCAGTTGATAAAACAGAATGGGATATGTATCCACAAACCTATAATGCTTATTATGATCCCTCAAATAATGAAATTGTTTTGCCTGCAGCGGCCTTTATTGTTCCGGGATACAGTGATGCCGAATTGGATGATGCAGTTGTATATGGTTACATGGCGGCATCAACAATTGGTCATGAGTTAACGCATGGCTTTGATGATGAAGGAAGACAATATAATGGCGAAGGAAATTTAAAAGGATGGTGGACACAACAGGATTCTGCAAAATTTACACAACGTGCAAAAGTGTTGTCTGACCAGTTTAGCAAATATGTGGCAATTGATACTTTTAAAATAAATGGCAAGGCAACATTAGGAGAAAATCTCGCAGATCTTGGTGGCGTATTACTTGGGTTTGATGCTTTTAAACAAACAGATGAATACAAGAAAGGAGAAAAAATTGCCGGCTTTACGCCAACGCAAAGATTTTTTCTTGGTTATGCTTTAAGCTGGCTTGAAAATGAACGGCCTGAAGAGTTGCGTACGCAGGTTCTTACTGATGTCCATTCACCTGCATCATTTCGTGTAAATGGACCCCTTGTAAATGTTGATCCCTTTTATGAAGCATTTAATGTAAAACCAGGAAATAAAATGTATTTGGCAGATACCGCAAGAGCAAGAATTTGGTAAACTATAAAATTGATGAGTTTATAAATAAATGTGATTAATAAATATCTTTCCCTGAATAAACCTTTAACAAATCTATTGCGTATAGATTACATAAAGTTCGTCAAAACGTACATTATGGGAACCGGTATTTTGAAACCAATAATAATTGCTATTTCATATGCATTTGCAGCGATGGTTTACACTAAGAAAAGATTAAAAAAAGAAGGAAAGCTAAGAGCCATACATTCAAAGGCAAATAGCCAGGATTATTTTAAGAAAAACTGATACATTCTTTTAATTCTTTTTCTGTATAAGCAACATTGTAGTGCTTTTGCACATCATCAGGAACTCCGTTCCATTGATTTGGTGTATTGCCAACATAGCCGATATCTTTCCAGCCTATTTGCGTAGAGTAAAAACCAGTAGCTGTTAAGTTGCGCATCAAATTAAAAAACTGAACTCCATAACTCATTTCAGGTTTTGCTTTTTCCGGGTAAGCAATTTGGTCAACCACTTCAATTTGTTGCTGTGTAGAACAATCTTTAAAAGCCTTTTGATAAGTATTCAAACAATGAATATCAAGCCATCGCAAACCTCCGCGTAATGGTGTTTGATAATCCGGTTCATCTTTTACAATATATGCTATAAAGTCTGTAACTTTTGCATCGCTTGCATTACCGCTTACTTCATCTTTTGGAATAATAATATCAGCAAGTATGGTAATAGTAGATAACTCTTCAGCAGTAAAGAAAGCGGGTTCGTTTTTTATGGCATCTTCATACGCTTTTTCTTCTGCCATCCTGTTTATAGTACTTGCACTTTCATTTTCTGCAGGCTTAGCTGATGCTGCGTTTTCTTTTGTTTCATTTTTACATGCATCAACCAAAACACCAGCCGTTACAGCAGTAACACCAAGTGTTTTTAAATATTTACGTCTGTCCATGATAAAAAATTAAGTAGTTAATTATTTTATGCTGAAGGAATGTTTT
Organism: Parafilimonas sp.; assembly: GCA_040003735.1. Lineage (GTDB taxonomy): Bacteria > Bacteroidota > Bacteroidia > Chitinophagales > Chitinophagaceae > Parafilimonas. Next base: position 79 of record JBDUBY010000021.1, on the reverse strand, counting down.
GTTTTTTCATTTGATCAATAATATACTCACTTGTTCTCCATGATAAAGCAAGAATAGTATGTGTAATATTTTTATCTCC
>JBDUBY010000376.1:0-4647 GCA_040003735.1 Parafilimonas sp. | reverse complement strand
GTTTTTATAACACAAACTTACTCGCGTTATCATTAAAATATAATGGTAAAAAGCGACAATAAAAGGGTTGATTGCGAAGCGCGTTTCAGTGTTTCATAGTTTAAGAGTTTCAGTGTTGTAGAACTAAAATTAAACTTAAGTATTTAGCATAGTTTGAATGCTAACATTGAAACCAATGAAACGATGAAACTAAAAAACTATCCCGGAACTCTTGAAATGTATTTTTCAATTTCTTTTATTTGGTCAACAACCTGTTTTGTGGTTGGCTTAAGCGCTTTTGCTCTTCTAAAAAAATCTTTTGCAGCACGAAATTCACGCTTATTCATAAATATCTGGCACATGCTTAAATAAGCAATTGCTTCACTTTCTTTATCAGGAATACCGGCACGAATTGCAGCACGCATATAACCTTCTGCACCGCGCATATCGCCTTTTTGCATTGCCATCATTCCTAACTGCAATTTATTTGCACCTTCCGCTTCAGGCATTGGCGAGCCAAGTGATGCACTTTTCTTTAAATGTTTTTCTGCTGAATCAAAATCCTGTTTCATCATCGCCATATTTCCTTTTACTGTATAATATGTTGAACGGATTGGCTTATATAATAAATTCGGAAACCAGATACTATCAAGAATTTTTTCTACTTCATCTACTTTACCATTTTCCATCGGCTCCTGCAGCATGCGCAAAGGGCCAATAAAAAAATGACTTAATAAACCAATCAATCCAAGAAAATATAAAGGAAATACAGGCCAGAAGCCAGACACTGTAAGATTTAAAACTACGCCAAGAACAATAGCAAAAATGCTTAGCCAGAAACGATACTTAATTATCAAATTGTAAAACTTCATACGCACATTTTAAAGAGCGGCGAAGATAAAACAATGCCTTTAGCTTTTGGCTTTTAGCTTTCAGCCTTTAAAACTTATCATCGTTCACTTCAATCCAATAGCCATCGGGATCCTGGAAATAAATTTGTTTGATGCCATCAGGGCGAAGTTGTGGCGCTTTGTTTTTTTGTGACCAATCGCCATATTTTACATTCATTGAATCAAGATGTTTTGCGAAGTTTTCAACAGAAGGCACGGTAAAGGCCATGTGAATATTTATATCGTGTGCGATGATTTCTTTTGCGCCTGAAACAACGTGCAGTTCGTTGTGTTCGCCAATTTTAAACCATGTGTGATGATTATCATGAAAAGGCTCAGGAATTACTTCAAAACCCATAACGTCTTTATAAAAGGCTGAACTTTTTTCTAAGTCAACAATAAACACGGTCATATGATTCAGATGGATTTGCGCTTTTATAGTTGAAACAGAAATTGTACATGCAATAAAAAGTAAAAGAAATATTTTTTTCATGTGATGATATTTATTGCAAAGTAACATTCATCTCTTATAAAAGTCTGCTATGCTCAATACAATTAGAATAAAGTGCGGAACCCCCCCGGAAGCATTTGCATCGGAAAGTGCGTTGTTGGGGAACCCGCGAAGGCATTTGTGCTGGAAAAGTGCATCGTCTGAGAACACATGTACACATTTGTGGTGAAAAAGTGTGTTGTCGGGGAACCCATGATTCAATTTGTACAGGAAAAGTATGTTGGGCGAGTTCTGGCGTAACCGTAAATAAAAAGAGGCTGCTAATTCAGCAACCTCTTTGATATTAACAATGAAATTATTTTAACTGCAACCCATACTGTTGCCGCAATTCAAACATTTATAACATGTACCACTTCTTACCGTAATATGTCCGCATACATTGCACGAAGGCGCATCGCTTTGCATACTTTTAGCCGCAGCGTTTGCAGCATCCAAACCAAATTCTGAATGCACATTTGCAGTTGCTTTATGTAGTTTATGCGATTGTTGTTTCGGCATTGTATTCGTACTTTTAATATGCATGTTACTTAAAGAAGGTTTGCCAATTATTTCTACTTCATCTTCATTACCAAGATTGGTTATTTCGGGCTTATCAATTACATGCACTAAATCTGTTCTGCCTAAATATTCATATGCTAAAACGCGGAACACAAAATCAACTAAAGAAGTTGTTGTTTTAATATTTGGATGATCAACCATGCCGGCAGGCTCAAACTTGGTGAACACAAATTTTTCAACAAATTCATCTAAAGGAACACCATATTGCAAGCCCACTGAAATAGCGATAGCAAAACAGTTCATAAGGCTGCGCAATGTTGAACCTTCTTTAGCAAGATCAATAAATATTTCACCTAATGTTCCATCATTATATTCGCCGGTACGCATAAATAAAACCTGGCCGTTTATTTTAGCTTTTTGCGTGAAGCCATATCGCTTTGCAGGCAATGTTTTGCGCTCAACAATTTTAGATAATTCGCGCTTTAACGAAGTGTCGCTGCTTTCCTGCATGCGTTTTTGCATTTCTTTCAACAGATCATCAACAGTAAGTTTACTTAAGTCAACAATATTTGGTTCAGGATTTTTTTCTTCGATGATTGAAGTTGCTTCTTCAGACTTTCCCACTTCCAGACTTTCGGTCTTTTTCTTTTTGTCTGATTTATTACTTAATGGTTGCGATAATTTAGAACCATCACGATATAAAGCACAGGCTTTTAATCCAAGCTTCCAACTCAGCATATACGAATCTGCAATTTCTTCAATCGCAGCTTCATGCGGCAGATTAATTGTTTTAGAAATAGCGCCGCTTAAAAATGGTTGACAAGCAGCCATCATTCTGATATGCCCGTGTGCATGAATATAACGTTCACCTTTTTTGCCACATCTATTAGCGCAATCAAATACAGAAAGATGTTCATCTTTTAAATAAGGTGCGCCTTCAATCGTCATTGTTCCGCAGATATAATTGTTGGCTGCTTCAATTTGTTCGTCATTAAATCCAAGTGCATCAAGCAGATCAAAACTCCAGTCATTATATTGTTCTGAAGTAAAGCCAAGCCTTTCCAAACAAGCCTCACCTAAAATAAATTTATTAAAGAGGAAACCAATTTCAAATGCCGCAGTGGCTGCGCTATTTAGTTTTTGAATTTCTTCAGCAATAAAACCTTTTTCGCTTAATGTTTGCGGATTGATGAAAGGGGCGCCTTCAAAACTTGCAGAACCCACTGCATATTTTATAATGGCGTCAATTTCTTTAGGTGAATATCTAAGATTTTTTAAAGCCTGCGGTACACTTTGATTAATGATCTTAAAATAACCGCCACCTGCAAGTTTTTTAAATTTCACTAATGCGAAATCAGGTTCAACGCCGGTTGTGTCGCAATCCATTACCAAACCAATTGTTCCGGTTGGTGCAATTACTGTTGTTTGTGCGTTGCGGTAACCGTGCTTTTCACCAAGTTCAACTGCATCATCCCATGCTTTACAAGCTGCGGATAATAAATAATCAGGACAATATTTTGCATTGATGCCAACTGGTTTCAAACTCAAACCATCATACGCATCCGATGCATCATAAGCTGCTGCGCGATGATTACGCATTACACGCAACATATCTTGTTTGTTCTCTTCATATCTTGGAAAAGCACCTAATACGCCCGCAATTTCTGCAGAAGTTTTATAAGAATTACCAGTCATGATTGCGGTGATGGCACCTGCGATACCACGGGCTTGTTCGCTATCATACGGAATACCGCTAACCATCAACATTGTTCCAAGATTAGCGAAGCCCAAACCAAGCGTGCGATAATCGTAAGATAATTGTGCAACTTCTTTTGATGGAAATTGCGCCATCAATACAGAAATTTCTAAAACAGTTGTCCATAACCTACATGTGTAAGCGAAGCCTTCAACATCAAAAATATTAGTGCTGGTATCAAAAAATTTCATCAGGTTGGCACTCGCCAAATTACATGCTGTATTATCTAAAAACATGTATTCACTACATGGATTAGATGCATTTATTCTTCCGCCTTGCGGGCAAGTATGCCATTCGTTAATTGTAGTATCATATTGCGTTCCCGGATCAGCGCAACGCCATGCAGCATAATTAATCTGGTTCCAAACTTCACGTGCAGGAATTTTTTTCATCGTTCTTCCATCTGTTCTTGCTTTCAATTCCCAATCGCCGTTTTCTTCTAACACTTTAAAAAATGCATTGGGAATACGAACGGAATTATTTGAGTTTTGGCCTGACACAGTAAGATATGCTTCACCTTCATAACTGTTATCGTAACCCGCAGCAACAAGCGCACCCACTTTCTTTTCCTCTTCCATCTTCCAGTTAATGAAAGTCATTATTTCAGGATGATCAAGATCAAGACAAACCATTTTAGCGGCGCGTCTTGTAGTGCCACCACTTTTTATTGCACCTGCTGATCTATCACCAATCTTTAAAAAACTCATCAACCCACTTGAAGTGCCGCCGCCGCTTAGTTTTTCTCCTTCACCACGAATTTTAGAAAAGTTTGTTCCAACACCTGAACCATATTTAAATATGCGTGCTTCGCGAATCCACAAATCCATAATACCACCGTCATTCACCAAATCATCATCAACACTTAAAATAAAACAAGCATGCGGTTGCGGACGTTCGTATGCGCTGGTAGATTTTTTTAATTGCCCGTCTTTTGCATCAACATAATAATGCCCCTGCGGTTTTCCTGTAATTCCGTAACTCTCGTGCAAACCAGAATTAAACCATTGCGGGCT
>JBDUBY010000093.1:0-4677 GCA_040003735.1 Parafilimonas sp. | reverse complement strand
AATGGCATCATTAACCGTTATCGTTTTCCTGTTCTTACTGCTGAACATGCACCTTTATTTTGGCGATACGATTTTAATGCAGATGCGAATCCTTTTTTAATGGAGCGCTTTGGTATTAATGCAGTTTTAAATGCCGGTGCAATAAAATGGAATAATAAATATTTATTAATGCCGCGTGTTGAAGGCAACGACCGCAAATCTTTTTTTGCTATTGCAGAAAGTGATAATGGTATTGATAATTTTAAGTTTTGGGATTATCCTGTTATCATTCCTGAAACTGAAAAACCTGATACAAATATTTATGATATGCGTTTGGTGCAACACGACGATGGTTGGATATATGGTTTGTTTTGTACAGAAAGAAAAGATCCTTCTGCAGCATTTGGCGATCAATCTGCAGCCATTGCACAATGTGGTATTGTACGCACAAAAGATTTGATTGAATGGGAACGGTTACCTGATTTAAAAACAAAATCAGCGCAGCAAAGAAATGTGGTTTTGCATCCTGAATTTGTTGATGGTAAATATGCTTTTTATACAAGGCCGCAGGATAGTTTTATTGAAGCGGGAAAAGGCGGCGGTATTGGTTTTGGTTTGTCTGATAAAATTGATGGCGCTGAAGTTGATAAAGAAATTATTGTTGATCCAAAAGTATATCATACCATCAACGAATTAAAAAATGGCTGGGGGCCGTCGCCTATCAAAACAAAACATGGATGGCTGCATCTTGCTCATGGCGTTCGCAATACTGCGGCAGGCATGCGCTATACATTATACATGTTCATGACTGATCTGAATGATCTTTCAAAAATTATTTATAAGCCTGCAGGTTATTTTTTAGCGCCGGAAGGTGAAGAGCGGTTAGGCGATGTATCAAACGTTGTTTTTTGCAATGGATGGATTGCAGATGATGATGGAAAAGTGTTTATATATTATGCCTCTTCTGATACAAGAATGCATGTTGCAATTAGTTCTATAGATCAATTGATCGATTATGTAATGAAGACGCCGGAAGATGGTTTGCGTTCCGCAACTTCTGTAGAAAGACTGATTGATGTTATCGAAAAAAATAAATCATATTCAAAAGAACATATAGCGCAGCATGCAGAAAAAAACATGCAGCGCACTTAGCATTTTTTATAATGAATTTTCTTCAGAATTATAAAAATGAAACAGAAGCAGAGCTTGCGGCAATATTAAATTACTGGATGAAATATGCTGTTGACAACAATAGTGGTTTCTACGGAAAAATTAATAATGAAAATGAAGCGGATAAACAGGCACCGAAAGGTTCTGTAATGCATGCAAGAATTCTGTGGGCCTTTTCATCTGCGTATAATTTTTGTGGTGATGAAAGATACATTTCAACAGCAACACGAGCTTTCAATTTCATAAAAGAATATTTTGCAGATAAAAATTTTGGCGGCGTGTTTTGGACGGTTGACGCGAATGGAAATATGCTTGATTCAAAAAAACAGATTTATGCGCTTGCATTTTGTATTTATGGATTAAGTGAATATTATGCAGCAACTAAAGATGAAGAAGCGCTTGCGCTTTCAGTAAGTTTATATAATTCAGTTGAAGAATATAGTTGCGATGCAATAAACAAAGGTTATTTTGAAGCATTTAAAAGAGATTGGCAGGAAGCTTTTGATATGCGTTTGAGCGCAAAAGATGCAAATGAAAAGAAAACAATGAACACGCATTTGCATATAATTGAAGCGTATGCAAATCTTTATAAAGTGTATAAAAACGAAAAACTTTGTAAAAAGATAATTGAATTGCTTGAATTGTTTAATGCACATTTTATAGATCATAAAACTTTTCATTTAAAATTATTTTTTGATGAAGCATGGAACGAAAAACCTGGTGTAATTTCTTATGGCCATGATATTGAAGCTGCATGGTTATTACAGCAATGTGCTGAAATAATTCAGAATGAACTATGGATAGAGATTTATAAAAATCATGCAGTAAAAATTGCAAATGCAGCAGCAGAAGGTTTAGATAAAGATGGCGGAATGTGGTACGAATATGAACCATTGCAAAACAAACTGGTTAAACAAAAACATTGGTGGGTGCAAGCTGAATCGATGGTTGGTTTTTTTAATGCATATCAAATTACAAATGATGAAAAATACTTGCAGCATTCACTAAACGGTTGGCAGTTTATAAAAGTGCATATAAAAGATAATAAAAACGGAGAATGGTTTTGGGGAGTGAAAGAAGATTATAGTATTATGGCGAATGAAGATAAAGCTGGTTTGTGGAAATGCCCTTACCATAATTCAAGAGCTTGTTTGGAAATAATTAAACGGATTGCTGTTTAATTAACAAGAGATAATATAAATTAAACGGAAACACGTAAGATGATGAAAAAAATTACGCTCATATCTTTTTTGGTTGTTGCTGTATGTTTTGCAAACGCTCAAAACAAAAATGATTTTTTCAACGTAAAAAGTTATGGTGCAAAGGCAGACGGCAAAACCTTAGATGGTAAAGCAATCAATCAGGCAATTTCTGCTGCAGCAAAAGCAGGTGGCGGCACAGTTTATTTTCCTGCCGGAAATTATTTTACAGGTGCTATTCATCTGCAAAGCAATATCACTTTATATATAGATAACGGCGCCACCATTATTGCAGCGCCAGTTAATGCCGCAAATGGATATGATGAAGAAGAGCCCGGACCAAATAATGAATATGAAGATGCCGGCCACAAACACTGGCATAACAGTTTAATATGGGGCGATAGTTTGCATGATATTGCAATTATAGGCCAGGGCTTAATCAATGGAAAAAATTTGTTTAAAGATTGGACGCATGGCGACAAGCAAAGTGCAAACAAAGCAATAGGTTTAGTAAGATGCAGGAACGTAATTATAAAGGATATTTCCATTTTGCATGGCGGATGGTTTGGCATTCTTGCAACCGGTGTTGATAATTTTACTTTGGATAATGTAAAGTTTGATACTAATCGTGATGGTGTTGATGTGGATTGTTGTCATAATGTACGCATCTCAAATTGTTTTGTGAATTCACCTTACGATGATGGCATTTGTTTGAAGAGCTCATTTGCATTGGGTTACTTTCGTTCAACAGAAAATGTAACCATTACCAATTGCCAGGTTAGCGGTTATGATGAAGGAACATTATTGGATGGAACTTATAAGCGCACGGATAATCCGCATTATCATTTTTCACCAACAGGCAGAATTAAATTCGGTACTGAATCTAACGGCGGATTTAAAAATATTACTATATCAAATTGTGTTTTTGATTATTGCCGCGGTCTTGCTTTGGAAAGCGTTGATGGCGCTTTGCTGGAAGATGTAACCATCAACAATATTACCATGCGTGATGTGGTAAACGATCCGATTTTTATTCGTTTAGGTGCACGTATGCGCGGTCCTGCAAACACACCTGTTGGTGAAATAAGAAGAGTGATCATCAGCAATATTGTTTCATATAATTCAGCCGGTAATTATGCTTGTACTATCAGCGGAATTCCCGGTCATGATGTTGATGATATAACATTAAGCAACATCAAAATGTATTTTAAAGGTGGAGACAATAAGTTATCAGCAGATTCAATTCCTGAAAAAACAGATCAATATCCTGAACCGGGAATGTTTGGTGCAAATCCTGCGTATGGAATGTTTATCCGTCATGCAAAAAATATTAAATTGTCTGATGTGGAATTTAATTTTTTGAATGACGAAAATCGTCCGGCGTTTTATTTGAATGATGTAAAAGGTGTTTATATGTTTCATGTAACGCCGCAACAAAAAGATGGCGTTGCATCTATAGTAAAAAACAATATTTCAGATATAATAATTGTGCAAAGTCCGGCTTTGGAAAAAGACTAATATTAGAATGTATAATTAAGAACTAAATAACTATTCATGAAATGCTTCCCGTTATTAATTCTGCTGTTTGCGTTTTCATTATGTACCCACGCACAAAAAACAAAAAGTTTTGATCTGCAATCACCAAACGGAAACATCGTGTTGCATGTTGATGTTACTAATAAGATTATTTGGACAGTAAAAGATAAAGATCAAACCATCATAGAACCTTCATCTGTTTCATTGCAACTGCAAAATGAAGTGTTGGGCGATAATGCTATCATCACATCATCCAAAACAGAAAAAATAAATAATGTTATAAACGCAATCAATTACATTAAAGCAACAATTCCTGATAATCACAACCAGCTTACTCTAAATTGTAAAAATGATTACGGAATAATTTTCAGAGTGTATAATGATGCAGTTGCGTATCGTTTTTTCACAAAGAAAAAAGATAGCATCATTATAAAAAAAGAAGAAGCCAATTTCAATTTTACAAATGATGATTCTGCATTCATTCCAATACAATGGGATTATCGTAACGGGCAAAATTTCAATTCATCTTTTGAAGCATTGTATTATCACATAACGCTTTCTCAATTTCCAAAAGATTCATTAGCTTTTCTTCCTTTGCTGGTTGATATTGGCAATGGAAAAAAGGCTGAAATACTCGAAGCTGATCTTGAAGATTATCCGGGAATGTATCTTAATTTAAATAATACACAAAAAGGTTTGAAAGGCGTTTATGCACCGGTACCAACGAATGCGCATGTTGTTGAAAGAAATCTTATTCCAACAGAACGTGCAGATTATATTGCTAAAACAAATG
>JBDUBY010000252.1:0-4690 GCA_040003735.1 Parafilimonas sp. | reverse complement strand
GTAATAAATTTGAAGAAATTAATTACATGTTCAGGATCGCCGGTGAACATTTTACGCAGGCTTTCATCCTGTGTTGCCACACCAACAGGGCAAGTATTAAGATGACATTTGCGCATCATAATACAACCTTCAACAATTAATGCAGCGGTTGCAATGCCCCATTCTTCTGCGCCTAATAAAGCAGCAACGGCAATGTCTCTTCCTGTTTTCATCTGTCCATCAGCCTGCACTACAACTCTATCGCGTAATTTATTTTTTACTAATGTTTGATGTGTTTCAGCCAAACCTAATTCCCATGGCAAACCTGCATGACGAATAGAACTTACGGGAGATGCGCCTGTTCCTCCATCATGACCCGAAATCAATACTACATCTGCTTTTGCTTTTGTAACACCGGCAGCAATTGTTCCCACACCGGCTTTGCTTACCAGCTTAACACATACTCTTGCTTTGCGATTTGCATTCTTCAAATCAAAAATTAATTGCGCTAAATCTTCTATAGAATAAATATCATGATGCGGCGGCGGCGATATTAAACCAACCCCCGGCGTAGAGTGACGAACTCTTCCAATCCAATCGTTTACTTTATGCCCAGGCAATTGTCCACCTTCGCCAGGCTTTGCACCTTGCGCCATTTTTATTTGCAACTCATCGGCTTCTGTTAAATACAAACTGGTAACACCAAAACGTGCAGACGCAATTTGTTTAATCGCACTGCGCATCGAATCACCATTTGGTAGACGCGTATAACGTGCATCATCTTCTCCGCCTTCACCTGTATTGCTTTTTCCGCCGAGACGATTCATCGCGATTGCCAATGTTGTATGTGCTTCCCACGAAATGGAACCGAAACTCATAGCGCCGGTAGCAAATCTTTTATAAATATTTTCTGCAGGTTCTACTTCATCAATTGAAATGGATTTACAATTTTTTTTGAACTGAAACAAGCTGCGCAGCGTACATGCTTTTTCACTCTGATTATTTACTGCTGCAGAATATTTTTTAAATATTTTATAATCATTTGTTTTTGTTGAATATTGCAACAAATGAATGGTTGTTGGATTGAATAAATGAAACTCACCTTTTACTCTCCAATGATAAACGCCGCCATCGGGCAAACGCTCACTTAAATTTTCTTTTTTACTGAATGCATAAAAATGTTTTGTCAACGCTTCTTTTGCGATCTCATCCAAACCCATTCCTTCAATGCGCGAAATGGCACCTGTAAAATATTCATTAACCACATCTTTATTCAAACCAAGAATCTCGAAAATTTGTGCGCCCTGGTAAGATTGTAATGTTGAAATACCCATTTTTGAAAATACTTTCAGTAAGCCATCATTCACAGCTTTTATATAATTTTTCTTCAGCTCATCATCGCTTTGTTCCAGTAATAATTTGCCATTTTCTTTCATGTCTTTTATAGAAGATAATGCGAGATATGGATTAATGGCAGTTGCACCAAAACCAATGAGACATGCAAAATGATGTACTTCCCAAATGTCGCCGGCTTCTACGATGATGCCTACTTGTCCGCGTAAACCTTTGCGAATTAAATAATGATGTACGGCCGCAGTTGCAAGCAACGATGGAATAGGAGCGTGCTCGGAATCTATTGCTCTATCCTGCAAAATCAATACTTTGAAATCTTCATTAACGGCATCTTCTGCATAACGGCAAAGCCTGCTTAAACCGGCTTTTAAAGAACCCGGTTTTCCATCTGCTCTAAAATAACATTGCAATGTTTTTGCCTGGAACATGCCTGTATCTATGCTGCGGATTTTTTCTAATTCAAATTCTGAAAGTATTGGATGCTTTAATGAAACGCTATGACACGCAAGCGGATTTTCCACTAAAATATTTCCAATGTTTCCAACGAATGTTCTTAACGACATAACGAGCCGTTCACGAATCGGGTCAATCGGCGGATTGGTTACCTGTGCAAATAATTGTTTGAAATATGAACTTAAATGTTGCGGTTCATCACTCAAAATTGCCAGCGGAATATCTGAACCCATAGAACCCAGCGGTTCTTTGCCGCCGGTTGCCATTGGTGCAATTATATTATCTAATTCTTCTGAAGTATAACCAAATGCTTTTTGATATTTGAAAACCTGTTCATGTTTAAGTTGAGAAAATGTAACACGTGGTTCAGGTAATTCTTCCAAACGAATTTTATACTTATTCAGCCAATCGCCGTAAGGTTGCTGTGAGCAAATTTCATTTTTTAATTCATCATCGCTGATAATTCTACCTTGCTTTATATCAACAATAAACATTTTGCCCGGTTGCAATCTTCCCTTCTCAATTATTAAAGATGGGTCTATTGGCAACACACCGGTTTCAGATGCCATGATAACACGACCATCTGAAGTAACGCAATAACGTGATGGACGCAATCCATTTCTATCAAGCGTTGCACCAATAATATCACCATCAGTAAATGTTATTGAAGCAGGTCCATCCCAAGGCTCCATAAACGCAGAATGAAATTCATAAAACGCACGTTTTTGTGCATCCATTTTATCATCTAAGTCCCATGCTTCAGGAATCAACATCATCATCACATGTGGCAAAGAGCGACCGCAAAGTGTGAGCAGTTCAATCATATTATCCAAACATGCAGAATCACTCTGACCATCTGTTGTAATCGGCAACAGCAAATTCATTTCTTCTTCAGAAAAATATGGAGAAGTAAAATTTTTACCGCTTGAACGAAGCCAGTTTAAATTTCCCTGCAACGTGTTTATTTCGCCGTTGTGTGCGATAAAACGAAAAGGTTGCGCCAGCTTCCATGAAGGAAAAGTGTTGGTTGCAAAACGTGAGTGTATTAAACCAAAAGCGCTGACTAATTTTTTGTTTTGAAGATCAGTAAAATAGTTGCGCACCTGTTTGCTGGTAAGCTGACCTTTATAAACAATTGTTTTGTATGAAAGTGATGCGATATAAAAACCTATTTCGTTCTCGCCAATTTTTTTGTTGATATGATGCGTTGCATAATTGCGCAACACAAACAACTTACGTTCAAATGTATCTTTATCATGAATATGATTCGGGCACTTGATAAAAACATGTTCAATAATTGGCTCAACACTTAACGCGGTGAAACCAACTTCAGCATCGTTAACAGGAACTTTTCTGTAACCAAGCACTTTTAAATTTAATTCATCAGCACATTTATTAAACAATCTTTTTGATTCTTCGTACGCATCGGCTTCCTTAGGAAAAAAGAGAACACCAACACCGTATCGTCCAAACTCAGGTAATGAAAAACCAAGTGTCGCACATTCTTCTGCAAAAAAATCATGCGGCGTTTGAATCATGATACCGGCACCATCGCCGGTATTGTTTTCGCAACCACAGGCGCCGCGGTGTTCCATATTTTCCAGCACTGTTAATGCATCAGAAATTGTTTGAAAAGATTTATTGCCATTGATGTTTGCAACGAAACCAATTCCGCACGAATCATGTTCGTAAGATGGATGATATAAACCATTTTTACTTGCCATTGGCATGTTGTTTTTAAAAATCAATAAAATAAATTGTTTCGTATGGCAGGCGAGGGTTACAAGATAATAAAATGAAACCTTAACGTGTGTTAGTTTGGAGTAGAAATTTGTCACAAGTGTGCAATAATTATTCACGCGTTTTGTGACGTAATAAGAGAATAGGGAAGTAAAAAAGGCAGCTATAAAAGCTGCCCTGTAATTTTTATTTGCAAGAATTAATTAAGTTTCTCAACCTGCATATAATTTAATTCCACAGGCGTAGAGCGACCAAATATTTTTACAATTACTTTTAATTTTTTCTTTTCATCATTTACTTCCTCAATTACACCATTAAAATCATTAAAGGCACCATCAATAATTTTAATTGTTTCGCCAATAATGAATGGTTCGCTCATGGTCATTCCACCGGCATCGCTCATTTCATCAACCTTGCCGAGCATTTTATTCACTTCAGCTTTACGTAAAGAAATGATGTTGCCTTTTGAACCTTTGCCATCAGTTAAAAAATGCATGATGTTGCTAACATTACTAATGTGATGGATCATATCATCAGTTAGTTTACCATCCAAAACTTCAAGCATAACATAACCAGGAAAATAGTTTTTTTCGCGCATCACTTTTTTTCCGTTCTGCACTTTATATACTTTTTCCATTGGAAGAAATATCTGTTTTATTACCTCAGCATAACCGCTGCGGATAATATCTTTATCAAGATATTCTTTTACTTTTCTTTCTTTACCGCTTACCACGCGCAACACATACCATTTGGTTTCCTGTTGCTGATCCACGCTTTCCTCAACTGTATTTTCCATCTCTGATCTTTAATGTATTAACTGAAAAAAGAGTAAATTAATTTCAGCAATTGATTGCTTCCTAAATCCATTAATCCAACCATGGCCATAATTAAAACGGTTGCAGTAAGAACAATTAAAGTTGATTGCTGCAATTGAGCCCATGTAGGCCAGGTAACTTTTTCTGTCAATTCTTTATAAGAACCGCGGAAATAACTGGAAACTTTATTCATAATTCAATTTGAAAAACCTGTTTAAGAGCAGGCAAGTTTTAAAAAATATAATTTGAAAATATAAATTAAAGTCCTAAAAACTAAAACTAAATTTCAAATTAATCAGCACGGGCACTAGGATTCGAACCCAGATCGAAGGTTTTGGAGACCTCTATTC
>JBDUBY010000118.1:0-15945 GCA_040003735.1 Parafilimonas sp. | reverse complement strand
CCATGAAACAGCAGTATTGGGAGAAGTTACTTTAAATGGTCCTGCAGTGCTTACAACTTTTACAAGCATGTTGTCGCTTTCGTTATTGCCGCCTCCAACATGGTTGTCACGTGCAGTAAATCTAAAGTTCAAATCTCTGCTAACTGCAGAAAGCGATTCCCATTTACTTGCAATTGCGCCTCTTAAAATTGTTGTATCTGATGGCATGTATCTGAAGCGTGAGCTGCTATAATTAAATGTGCGATATTCAGGACCTTTGGTAGTAGTTGTTTTAGGAAATGTATTGGCTCCGGACTCATACGCATCCACCTGTTCCCATATATAAGATAACGCATCTTTTTTATCAGCGTCAGTTGCAGTTCCAATTAAAAGAAAAGGAGTTGACATAGGAATAATTCTGTCCACACCAGCTTTTACTACAGGTGCATGATTGCCTGTTGCAGTGCTAACAGCGCAAACATTGCCACCGCCGCCTGGCTTTATATAATTACTGATTTGTGAAATGCTTGCAGCGCTGAAAAGATCGTCGCTGTGTGATTGTACATCTGTGCTTCCTGTTATGCCTGCATAACCCATAATGGTTGATCCGCTGCCAGGTTCTATTTGAGCATTTGTTCCTTCGTTAGAGAAAGTAAATGTGTGGTTTGCGCCGTATTGATGACCCATTTCATGTGTCCAGTAATCAATCACAAAATAATCAGTAAGCTGCGGATCAGAATAGGTGCTCATACCACTGCCTTTAGAGCCGGTTTTACAAACGCAACCAATGCAGCCTGCATTACCATTATCACTGCCTTTTGCCAAAACATGGCCAATATCATAATTGCTGTTACCTATATAACTATCGCAGGTTTGCTGACATTTTGAATTTAAATTGTTTAAAGTAAACGGATCAGTTGCAGGATTTAAAAATATAATTGTGTCTTCATTCGCAACAAAATTCATGTGAATGCCAAGATCAGTTTCATATACCTGGTTGGCTCTTGCAAGGTCAACCACCAGTGCCGATAAAACGGTATTAATACTATCATGATGCGAATGATCAGAAGCGTTTACAAAAGTTAAAGACCATTCACCTGTAGCGCATAAAGCAAGACTATAAGTGCGCAAAGTGCCATCATCAATATTACCTGTTGGTGCAATTTTATTTGTTGGTGCAGCCTGCGCTAAAAATTCATCTGTTTTGCATTGCAACTTGTTTTCAGATTTATCATCATCATTGCGTGCAAATACAGCATATAATTGTGCCTTATTATTTATTGGATTCAGGTACATCGTTTTTTCATCAATACTCCTGATGCTTGCGTGAAAACCTAATGTGGTATAAGTACAGGCAATAGTTTTTGAAGGATCATCGATGCCTTGACCAATGTAAGAATGTATTGTGTTATATTTTGCCTGTAATGCAGGCGCCATTACAGAAGATTCTTTTATGCTGAATTTTTCAATAGTTCCGTTAGCAACAGGAACTGAAATAATGATGTTCGAAATATTTTTTAATGATGATGATGATAATGCAGCAGATAGATCATTTTCATTTAGTGAAAAGAGTTTAAATGCTGTGGGCTGAAATCCATTTTTAAAAAATGCTTCATTGCTGTTAATGCGTGAAGCTTCAGATGTTGAAACAAAGCGCCAGTAGTTTTTTTGTGAAAATGCAGAAAGTGTAAAAAATGCAAAAAGTACGCAGAGTAAATTACTTTTCATGTGTTTGATTTATGTTATTAATTAGTAGAAGCGTTATATCAATATAAGCAAGTCGTTTGGCAAATTAACAGATAAAGTAATTCAATCAGCTATTCGCAATAAATATAAGCAGGTGATGCAGTTTATGTTTTGCTCCATTAAAAAAACTATTCACGATAAATATTAAAAATTTTTAAGTCTTCAACATTATTGATGTCGATAACAATAACATCATTTACTTCAGCTTTCGACGGCCCTTGCCAACACCATTCAATTAGTTTTTTAATTGCATTTTCATCACCTTGTGCGATTATTTCAACATGCCCCTCGTCTGTATTTTTTACCCGGCCTTTTATATGTAGTTCGTCAGCTATTTGTTTTGTATTTTTTCTGAAGAAAACACCCTGAACTTTTCCTTTAACTATAATATGTTTTGTTGTTAGGTTCATAGTTGATGGTTGATAGTTCATTGATAATAGTAAACCATAAGCAATTACCTAATAATTATCTCCGTCAATCATATTGCCAAGTCTTCCTAAAATACTTCCCTGTTCTTTGCGGTTATACGTTGCAAAAGCAAGTATGCGTGAAGCCAAACGGCTTATCGGTAAAGATTGTATCCATACTTTTCCCGGGCCTCTTAATGTTGCAAAAAACAATCCCTCACCACCAAAAATTGTATTCTTTATGCCACCTATAAATTCTATGTTATAATCAACGCCGCCTGTAAAGGCAACAATACAACCTGTATCTATTTTTAATAATTCGCCGGGTTGCAAATCTTTTTCCTGCACATAACCGCCTGCGTGACAAAATGCCATTCCATCGCCTTCAATTTTTTCCATAATAAAACCTTCGCCACCAAATAAACCAGTACCCAGTTTGCGCTGAAATTCTATACCGATGCTTACACCTTTTGCTGCACATAAAAACGCATCTTTTTGTGCAATTATTTTTCCGCCCAATTCTAATAAATTCAATGCAACAACTTTACCTGTAAAAGGCGCGGCAAAGCTCACCTTTTTTTTGCCTGAAGAAATATTGGTGAAGGCAGTCATAAACAAATTTTCACCAACCAGCATGCGTTTGCCTGCATTGAATAATTTACCCATGATGCTGTTATCCTGTTGCTGACTTCCATCGCCGAAAATTGTTTGCATGGAAATACCATCATCCATCATCATAAAAGCGCCTGGCTCTGCAACAGCGGTTTCATTGGGATCGAGTTCTACTTCTACATATTGTAATTCTTCGCCGAAAATTTTATAATCAATTTCATGATTATGTATCATATAAATATAATTTTTAGCGAATGTATAATGTAAGTTGGAATTAGGATTTAGGAATTTGATATAAGGCAAACAGCTATTGATTTTTTTACAATAATTAATTACAACGTTGGCAGATTTTTTACATGAAGTTGCATGGATAAAGAAGCTGAAAAAATGATCAAGTGTACAAGTGTTGCGACGCAAGGAACGATGCCACTTAATCAACTGCTTGTCACCAAAAAATAATAATTAAGATTTTAAACTGCTGAAAGAATTACAAACTGAGATAACCCAAACATTCATCAACCATATTTGTACTTCCGGTTATAAAAGGCGTTCGCTGGTGCAATTGTGTTGGCTGAATATCAACGATTCTTTTTTTACCATCACTGGCTTTACCACCGGCAACTTCTAAAATAAATGCAAACGGATTGCATTCGTACATTAAACGCAATTTACCCTCAGGCCTGTTGCTTGTGCCAGGGTACATAAAAATGCCACCTTTAATTAAAGTGCGGTGAACATCAGCCACCATACTTCCAATATAGCGGTTTGTATATGGGCCGCCATCTTTTTCTGTTTTCTTTTGACAACAGGTTATGTATTCCTGAACAGGTTTATTGTACTTAAAAAAGTTGCCGTGATTTACTGAATATATTTTTCCATCAACAGGGCATTTTATATCAGGATGGCTTAAACAAAATTCACCAATTGACTGGTCTAAAGTAAAACCATTAACGCCTCTTCTTGTTGCATATACCAACATGGTTGATGAGCCGTACACCACATAACCTGCGGCTACCTGTGCTACACCCGGTTGCAAAAAATCATCTTCATTACAGGGTTCGCCTTTTTCTGTTTTTCTTTTATAAATACCAAAGATGGTTCCTATGGAAACATTCGTATCAATATTGGTACTGCCATCAAGCGGATCAAACATTACAACATACTTGCTTTGATTGCTCATCTCATCATCAAACACAACAATATCATCTAATTCTTCGCTGCCAATACCTGCACAGCTAACGCCATGTTTTAATACACCAATCATTTGATTGTTGGCAAACACATCCATCTTTTTTACTTCTTCGCCCTGTACATTTACTTCACCGGTTTCGCCAAGCATATCAACCAAACCAATTTTATTTACTTCTACATGAATACGTTTAGCGGCAAGGCCAATATCGCGCAGCAAAGCACTTAATTCACCGGTAGCATTTGGTATCTTGCGAAAAGCCTGAATAGTAAATTCATCCAGTGTTAGTACACGCCTGTTTACAGCCATAAGTGAATTGTTTGATGACTGCAAATGTATAGTTCAAATCTCAAAAAGTGAACGATTTTTAGTTTACGATTATTTTCTATTGTAAACCTTATTGTTTAATAAATGTTTTTACTACTGTATTATTATTTGAACTGATTCGCAAATAATAAAAATGTTGTGTTAGTGCTTTTACATCAAGATCGAAAGAAGACGAGTAACTCACCTGCGTATTTATAAAAGCAGTTCCTTTATCATCAGTAATAGTTAATACATATTTTATTGATTTATTTAAACTAGTAACAACGCTCCATTCTTTAATTCCACGAGGCTATGCATTTTAATTCCGTCACTATTATAAAATGATTTATCCCATAACAATTTGCCTGAACTATTTAATTCTGCCACATAAGCTTCATCAATTGCTCCCTGGATAATATTTGCTGAACCTGCAATGTAAACACCGCCTTTTTTTGATGGTATTATTTTATAAGGATCAAAAGCGCCAATAGTAGTTGTCAATTTTTCAGTGAAAGCTTGAGCACTTACTATAGATGTAATGTAAACAATGCAATAAAAGAGCGTAACAATTTTCTTCATATGGTTGGTTTAAGTAATTCAAATATAAAAATATTTTTTGCCTTGAACCTATCCCAGCACATATAATGACTATAAGAAATCAAATTGAATTTATGCAAGCATATTATATACACAGCAGCCGTTTATCTTTGCTCGCTTTAAAATTGCAACATGAAGGTTTTTAAGTTTGGAGGAGCAAGTGTAAATACTGTTGAACGTATTCAGCATGTAAAGAATATTATCTCATTGTATAAAAATGAACAGCTTATTATCATCATTTCAGCAATGGGCAAAACAACCAATGCTTTAGAAAAAGTATCAGAAGCTTTTTATGCTGGCAATAAAGAAGAAGCCCTGCAATTATTTGGCGTGATAAAAAATCAGCATCTAACAAAAGCAAAATATTTACTGGTTACACATTATAATGCCTGCCATGAACAACTGAATAATTTTTTTACTGAGGTTGAATGGCTGTTGCATGATAAGCCGGTGCGTGAATATGATTATTATTATGATCAAATAGTTTGTGTGGGCGAATTATTAAGCACCTGTATTGTAAGTTATTATTTAAATGAAGAAGGCGTTGCCAATAAATGGGTTGATGTAAGAGATATTATTCGCACAGATGATAATTTCCGCGATGCAAATATTGACTGGAATTATACTGCAAAGAAAGTGAAAGAATTAAGTGAACAGTTATCGGTAAACGGTGAAAAGTCAACAGTAAAGATGCTTCTCACGCAAGGCTTTATCGGCAGCACAGATGAAAATGAAAGCACCACTTTAGGGCGTGAAGGAAGTGATTATACCGCTGCTGTTTTTGCGAATTTATTAAATGCAGAAAGCCAGACGATTTGGAAAGATGTGGAAGGTGTTATGAGCGCGGATCCCAAACAATTTCCTGATGCGCAATTAATGCCTGAATTAAGTTTTGATGAAGTGATTGAGATGGCATATTACGGTGCGCAGGTTATTCATCCAAAAACAATAAAGCCGTTACAGAATAAAGGCATTCCGTTGCATGTAAAATGTTTTTTAGACGCATCATTGCCCGGCACTATCATCTCAAAAAAACCAGTAAAACATTTGCCGCCAATTGTAATTATAAAACAAAAACAGGCATTGATACATTTACACAGCCAGGATTTTTCTTTTGTAGGGGAAAAGCCCATGAGCGAATTATACAAGATGCTTGGTGAGTTGAATATCAAACCAAACCTTATACAAACCGGTGCGGTAAGCTTACAATTATGTTTGGATGATCGTGCAGAAAAAATTGAACAACTTGCCGCTGCGGCCAGCACTATTTTTGATGTGCAGGTTGAAAAAGAGCTGTCGCTGTTAACCATCCGTCATTTCAATAATGAATTGTTGACGCAAATGACAACTGGTAAAGAGATCATACTAAAACAACAAACACCTGAAACGGTGCAGGTGTTGTATAAATGAATTACGAAGGAAAAAACGTGATGCTTATTCTGCTTCGTCTTCTGTTTGGTCGTGGCCTTGTTGTTTTACCATCTTGTTATAAATGCCAAACAGTAAAAACGGCGCAGCCCATTGCCCGATAAATAACGCCTCATGTTTTTTACCTGATAGTTTGCAAATAAGTGATGCTGCTATTGAACCTAGTGAAGCCCACAGGAAAACGTCTGAAGGTATTTTGGCCGTTTGTTCTTCGATAGCTTTTGCAATTTTTCCTTCTTTGTGCTGATTGTTCATAAAAGTGTTTTTTAAGTTACTGTAGTATAACATACATCAACAGAAAAGGTTTAACAGAAATAATTCTTTTACGCGCTATTCTTTTGATGAAGTCATTTATAAAATATAAATCTTAAATGCAATGAACGGGCCAAACAAAAATTATATAAATGCTTTCCTTAATTACATAAATACTTTGCCTGTAGAGTTTATACCTTTACTTTTAAATTTATTATTATGTCAAATCAAAATAATCAAACAAACGGCCCAACATGTGGTAACCCAAATTGCACATGTGAAATATGCACTTGCGAAAACTGTACCTGCGGCTGTTAGATAGTCGGATAAGATTTCGATTGTGGGTAGGCGACGGTTTTAATTTTTACAAAAAATAAACCTGCTCATGCTTGCAAGATTTTGCTGGTATTTAGTCTTCCATTCTTGCATTCTCCTTATACGCTGGGCACTCTTCTCAATGTTAACTGCGTGCTTTTCAAATAAATAGTTTGTGATTACTTTCTCTGGATAGAAAATGAGCTTACAGAGAACCCGGGAAATGATATGCCCTGAAGTGTGTTGCTGGAAACCCTGACCGGGCATAGTGCTGTCTAACACCCAGAAAGCCGGTTTGAAATGGAAGGCGGGTTAACTGGAAAATCAGGACAATTCTTCATCGCCGGAAGTTTGTTGCAGGTACTAATAATTTGTGTAAGAATAATCACAATCGTTGCTTAAACTGTTCTATCATTTCATTTTTCCATGAAGCAAAGCTGCCGTCTTTAATTTTATTGCGCGCTTCATTCATCATCCACATATAAAAAGAAAGATTTTGTAAACTTGCAAGCGTTAACCCAAGCAATTCATTCGAAACAAATAAATGCCTTAAATAGGCTTTGCTATAATAGTTACTTGCTTCATGTGGCAAGCCTTCATCAATTACAGAAAAATCATTTGCCCATTTTTTATTTTTAATATTGATAATACCTTTTGTTGTAAACAGCATTCCGTTGCGGCCGTTGCGTGTCGGCATAACGCAATCAAACATATCAATACCAAGACTGATGCATTCAAGTATATTCCACGGCGTTCCTACGCCCATTAAATAACGTGGTTTATCATGAGGTAAATTCTCACAACACAATGCTGTAATTTCATACATTACTTCTTCAGATTCACCAACACTTAGGCCACCAATGGCATTACCTGCTGCATTTTTAGATGCAACATATTCGCATGATGATATTCGCAGATCATGATATTTATTTCCCTGCACAATTGGAAAAAGATTCTGTTCATAGCCATATAAAGGTTGTGATTGATTTATATTATTAATACATCTGTCCAGCCACCGTTGCGTTAATATTAAACTATCTTTTGCATATTGATATTCGCTATCACCCGGCGGGCATTCATCAAAAGCCATAATAATATCAGCACCAATATTGCGCTGAATATCCATTACTTTTTCGGGCGTAAATAAATGCCTGCTGCCATCAATATGGCTTTGAAATAAAACACCTTCTTCCGTAATTTTCCTGCTTTTTGCCAACGAAAAAACCTGGTAACCGCCGCTATCTGTAAGTATTGGTTTTTGCCAATGCATGAATTGATGCAAGCCACCTGCTTCATGTAAAACATCCATTCCCGGTCTTAAATACAAATGATACGTATTGCCTAAAATTATTTGCGCTTTTATATCATTTGCTAATTGTTGCTGCGTTATTGCTTTAACTGAACCTGCTGTGCCAACAGGCATAAAAATTGGCGTTGAAATTTCTCCATGAAAGGTTTTTATTTTCCCTGCGCGGGCTTTTGAATATTTATCCTGGCATTCAACATCAAATTTAAGTGGCATGCTGCAAATGTATCAGCTATCATTTTATAGAAACAAATACTCATTTAACATATTAACTGTGATTTTTATATTTTAACACAAACCTTGTAATCTTTTGGCTTGCTTTTTCTTCTTATTTAGGAATAATAAGATTGAAAATTTAAATAAAACATTATGAAAAAGGTTTTGAACATTTTTCTATTTGCATTATTAATTAGTTCAGGTTCAACAATATCAACCGAGGCCAAATCTCAATCGGCGAATGTGAGCTTTTCAGTGTTTTATAATTCATTAAAACCTTATGGGCGCTGGATGAATAATTCGCAATATGGCCAGGTTTGGGTAAGTAATACAAGAGGGTTTACGCCTTATTCTACAGGAGGCCATTGGGCTTATACTGATTATGGCTGGACATGGGTTTCTGATTACGATTGGGGATGGGCACCGTTCCATTATGGTCGTTGGTCTTATAACGCGGGTTATGGATGGTATTGGATACCTGGTTATGAATGGGCACCTGCATGGGTTGCATGGAGAAATAATGATGATTATTATGGATGGGCGCCGTTGTCACCGGGATTAACAATAAGTGTTGGCGTTTCATCATATAACTCAATTCCAAGTGGGAGATGGGTTTTTGCTCCGCATAGATATATTACAAGTCGTGACATAAACAGGTATTATGTTCCGCGTACGCAAAATGTTACCATCATAAACAGAACAACAGTTGTAAATAATGTAACTGTTAGAAATAATGTTCATTATGTAGCCGGCCCAAGAAGAGAAGATGTTGAACGGGTTAATCACACAAAAGTTCAAACATACACAGTAGCTAATTCATCAAAGCCGGGCAAAACAGTAATTAATAAAAATACTGTAAATGTTTACAGGCCTATTATTAATAACAATAAAACAGTTGTAAATAATAACAATACTACTGTAAATAAAAACAGCAATAATACCACTGTAAATAAAAATAGTAACAACACCAAGGTTACAAACAAGAATACAAAAAATACTACTGTAACAAAAAACAGTGATAACACAACCACTAATAAAAAAGTAAACAATACCACCAATAAAACAACAAATAGTAGCAAACCTGTAAATAAGAAGCCACAACAAAATAAAAAACCACAGCAAGATAAAAAGCCGGTAAAAAAGCCTTCAGATAACAGCCAGGTAAATAATAATCAACAAGTAAAACAGCCAATACCAAATGCCAATGCAAAAGTTCAACAGCGTAAGCAGCAGGTTCAACAGCATAAACAACAGGCAAAACAAGAAGTGGCCAAAAGAAAAAATCCTAATGGTAATGGCAAAAGAAATAAATAGATATTGTATATAATTCAAAGCCGGTTTTACAGCCGGCTTTTGTTTTTTAATTTTATGTAAAGGCACTTATAAATACCTGTTTCTGTTTTAGGCAGATTACTTGCTATATTCAGCCCGTAAAAATGTTGTAAATAAATGACAGAAAATTTAGTGAAAGGCGATGGAGAAAATAAGCCTGAAAAAATAAAGCTTTCATTTAAAGGATTGTGGCAAATAATAAAAGGAACAGGCAGCGATTTTAGCAGTGCACGCATTGCACGTATGAGTGCTGCACTTGCTTACTACACTGTATTTTCAATTGCACCTATGCTTATTTTAATTATAAGTTTAAGTGCAATTTTTTATGGACGAAATGCTATTGAAGGCACCATTTACGGAGAAATAAAATCTTTTGTTGGCAGCGGTGCAGCCTTACAAATACAAGAACTTATAAAAAATGCAACAGTATCAAGAAGCAACGTTTTTGCGTCAGGCGCAAGCATTATTGCTTTGGTTATTGGTGCCACAACTGTTTTTGGCGAAATACAAGACTCAATAAATCTTATCTGGGGTTTAAAAGCCAAACCAAAAAGGCATTGGTTTAAAATTATATTGAACCGCTTATTAAGTTTTTCAATTGTTGTAAGCCTGAGTTTTATTCTTCTTGTTTCATTAATTGTAAGTACAGTATTAGATGTTTTAGTAACGCGGCTGGTGCATTTATTTCCCGGTATTGCTGTATACATTGCTTATAGTTTGAATTTACTGCTTACGTTTTTAATCATTACTTTTTTGTTTGGAATAATATTTAAACTATTACCTGATGCCAAAATAAAATGGCGCGACGTATTAACGGGTGCAGTTACAACGGCATTACTTTTTATGCTTGGAAAATTTGCAATAGGTTTCTATCTCGGTGCAAAAAATATTGGAAATACTTACGGTGCTGCGGGTTCTATAATTGTTATTTTGTTATGGGTTTATTATTCTGCAATCATTTTATATTTTGGCGCAGCCTTTACAAAAAATTATGCGCAATATAAAGGCAGAAGAATTTATCCAAATGATTATGCAGTTTGGACAGAAGTTATTCAAAAAGAAAAAACAGGTTCTTTACAGGAAGTAGCGCCTACAACGGAATCAACGTAATTCATTTTTTGTTTGATTACATAATGTGCATTTCAAAAATCTCTCTGTGCTTTTTGTTCGCGCATCATTTCATTATAACCTAAATTTCTCGATAATGCCGATATAGCCATTGCAATTCGTTTGGTTTTTGTTTGTTCAGTCTTAGCGCTGTCAATCCATTTGCTGAAGTAATTTCGATGACTTCCTGCAAGCGAATTAAAATGTTTTAAAGCCGCAGGTTCATCATTCAAACACGTCATAAAATCTTCATTCAGTTTTACAGGTGAATCATCTTCTTCAAGCATTGCAGTAATAGTTGCACCTTTTCTTTTACCGGTTCCTTTTCTCATAATTGCATTAAACGGCATAATAAAATTTCCGTCACCCATCGGCATTAAAGCCACGCTTTTAATTTTGAAATTGTCCAGCTTGCCTTTTACGCGAAACGATTTTTTGTAACCGGTTTTTAGTTGTGCTGCAATGTCTGCAGAAATATGTAAATATGTCCAGCCGGTTTTTTCACCTTGTTCATCAAATTGCAAAAGCGTAGAAGTGAATTTTATCATACAAATGCTAAGATAAAATTTTCGTGCAGTTTAGAGTAATACATGAATCCATCAACTAACAAATCAATGCAATAAATTAATTTATTATAGTTTTTTGAAGCTGTATATTATGCTGTTAATTTTACTTTAATGAAGGTTCTCGTTATTCGTTTTTCTTCTATTGGTGATATTGTATTAACTACGGCCGCAATCCGTTGCCTTAAACTACAAATTCCAAATGTTGAAGTACATTTTCTTACTAAAGAAAAATTCAAGAATGTATCTGTTGCCAATCCTTATATCAATAAATTTCACTATTACAAAAATGATCTCTCAGCTTTATTTGCTGAATTGAGCAACGAAGATTTTGATTACATTATTGACCTGCATAAAAATCTGCGCACATATTTATTAAGATTAAGATTGATGACATCAAAAGCGCTTTGGTACAGTTATCATAAGCTGAGTTTTCAAAAATTTATTCTTACCAAATTTAAAATAAACCTGATGCCGCAGCGGCATATTTCGTTGCGTTGTATTGATGCAATGAAGCAACTTGGTGTAGTTGATGATGGTAAAGGCCTGGATTATTTTATTCCGGATAATGAACACATCAAAGATGAAGATTTACCGCACGGCCATTTATTTGGTTATGTTGCAATAGTGATCGGCGCAACACACAACACAAAAAAATTACCTGTTTATAAACTGCAGGAAATATGTACGGAAATTAATTATCCAATTATTTTAATTGGAGGAAAGGAAGATGCAGAGAAAGGGAAAGAAATTGCGTCTATCAATTCAGAAAAAATTTTTAATGCCTGCGGAAAATTTTCTTTGAATGAGTCGGCCGATCTTGTTCGCAAAGCAAAACTTGTTATTTCTCACGATACAGGTTTACAATATATGGCTTGCGCATTTCAAAAACCTGTGCTGGCAGTTTGGGGTGGCACTTCACCAAAACTGCAGGTAGAACCTTTTTATGGAACTGCAAATATTTCATTACATAAAAATTTTATTGTTGCGGATTTACCTTGCCAGCCTTGTTCAAATTACGGAACAAAAAAATGTCCACGTGGTCATTTTAAATGTATGAAAGATCAAAACACTGCGTTAATTGCATCAACGGCAATGTCTATTTTAAAACAATGATTTACTTTAGCGCCAATTATACATCAAATGAAAAAAATCATATTTTCTCTTTTCGCATTATCAATATTTTTTGCAGCAACTGCGCAAACAACAGGCAGCGATACATCAATGCATACAACAGCAATTGCAGTGTGCGATTGTCTTACAAAATCAAACATAACAGATAAGAGCAGCCAGGCCGATGTTCAGCAGGCGTTTGTAGGTTGTATGCTTAAATCAGCTCCCGATTTTATGACGAAGATTGCATCCAGTGAAGACCCAACAACAGCAGGGCAGGAATTAGCAACAAAACTGGCAATGGAAATGATGAAAAATGGTTGTCCTGCGTTTACAAAAATTGCATCGGCAATGATGGGCAACAGCGGCGATGATACAATGCAAATGGAAATGCCGATGCAAATGCAATCAAAAGTTGAACCTGCGCAAAGCATTGATGGCGTTGTAACAAAAGTTGAAGAAAAAGATTTCACATACATCACAATTAAAACCACTGCTGGCCGCGAACTTACTTTTATATATTATGAATATGTGCCCGGTTCTGATGAATGGATAAAAGATGCAGTAAATAAACTTAAGAATAAAAATGTATCGTTATCTTATGTAGAAGCGGAAGTGTACCAGCCAAAGTTTAAGCAGTTCATGAACGTAAAAGCAATTAAAACATTTACGATTAAATAAAATTTTATGTAGCCGGCTGCAGTATTTCATGGCATCACAGTTGTGTCACT
Organism: Parafilimonas sp.; assembly: GCA_040003735.1. Taxonomy (GTDB): domain Bacteria; phylum Bacteroidota; class Bacteroidia; order Chitinophagales; family Chitinophagaceae; genus Parafilimonas. Next base: position 2,746 of record JBDUBY010000118.1, on the reverse strand, counting down.
CCCTTGTACAATATATTTTTATGGCAGCTATGAACGAAAGAAATAATAAAGCGCCTCAAATATTAAACTCATCATCTAATTTTCTTGGGTTTTGTTTTCTTGTAATAACTTCTTTAAAGTTTTTTAAATTATCCTCAACAACATTTATTGATGAAATCACTGCCATTTGTTTTGTGATTTTTATGTTTAGTTGTTTGTGTGCATTTCTTTCTATACGCAGCACAACAAAACGTGCAGAGTTGTATGAAACGCTTGCCGAATACTCTTTTCTCACTGGCTTGATCATTATTTTTTTAATGACTATTTTGTTTTCGCTGGAGATAATTCATTAAGCTTATTAATATACTGCTGAATAAATTCTTCTTTTCTCTTCAAACGATATTGCATTACAAATCTTGGATGAGATAGTGGCTCGATCTTATTAAACCATTTATGTATTGCATTTAATTTATGTAAGTATTTTAAATTCTCGCCTTCACCTATGCAAAAACAAACATCTGTTTTTAAACCGAATGAAATTTGTTGTTGCATGCAATCAATAACAAACGGTTCAATCTTTTGTAATAAAATTTTATCGTCGTAATAATTTAAATTTTTTCCATGTTTTACAAAACCCAACGGACTTACTGCTGAAATATAAAACTGTTTATAAAATGCAGGAACGCCACCAAAGGCTTCAATCATATCATAAATAAAAACAGAAGATAATTCCTGTTTCTTCTGAAAATCATTTTTGATGTCGCAAATTTTTTCCAAACGAATCGGGTCTGTAAATGGAATGCCTGTGATGCCGCCGCCAAATCTGCCGGGATTTATTCCAATTAGTAAATGCCGTTTAAAATTGTCGTTATAATATTTTTTATAAAATGAAATACAGGCTTGCTGCACATCTTCACGTTTATGTGCATCAAGCACTTCAACATCTTTAGGTAATGTAAATGGAAGCTGAACGTGGAAAAGAAATTCTAAGATATTATCAGCAAAATTCATCAGGCAAAATAAACAATATGTTGCATTGGAATAAAGAATGCAAATGTTTATGAAGGCATTAAAAAGTAAAGAAGTTATTTATAATTCGCCTACAACCTGTGTGCAATTTGTATCTGTAAGAATCGTGCGCAACTGGTCTTTTACTTTTATAATATGCATAACCAATTTTGATTCTTTACAGGCATGCAGAAATTCTATGATCTCTGTAAAGCGTGGATTTTCGCTTCCTTTTTCCTGTTTATGCGATTCGTTTCTCAATTGAAACAACCTCAACAATTTTTTAGTTTCCTGCGGTGTAGATTCGATATAATCTTTTATATCATGCAAATCATCCGCAATCTTTTTAAAAAATTTTTGATAATAGAGTTTTGACAATTTGTCTAAATTCAGAAAAGGCATTGCGTATTTTTTAAGTTGTTAAATAAAGAATTTCATTAAAGCAATCCAATCTGCGGCAAGCAAATTATGCAGGCAAGATATATTTTATCTTGTTGCTGTTGTTACATTTTTTTCCACATAACAATTTAATAATGCAAAATGTTGGCTCGCTTTAGTCTTCACCTTCAAGCCTGGCAAGTTCGCCTTCATCCAAATCATCTGCGGGATCTTCCGGTGGCGTAAGATCTAAATCTTTTTCTATATCAGCTTCAGCGGCTTTTTCTGCTGCTGTTGTATCGTTAGAAGTATGCTGTTGTTTTAAAATTTCTTCGTTGTTATTTGTTTTCTTATCCATATTTCTCTTACAATATTTAAGAAATTATTTAATATATGTTTGAAGATATTCGAGATAATTAAAAACTTCATCTTTAATTATACGCCATACTATTTCATAATCAATGCCAAAATAATGATGAATGAAGCGATTTCTTAGATCTGTCTTTTGCCCATTCAACTTCTGGATGGTCAATTTTAAATTCCGGAGATATATAATTTGATGCTTCGCCAATTATTTCAAAGTTTCTTATTACAGCATCTTTGCACATACGATCATTGATAAAATCGTCATACGTTTTGGATTCTGTAAATTCAATGATCGCTTTTAATGAATCAATTATGTCATCTGCCAACAATAAGTTATCGCGTTTAGACATAAATTAAATCTTCTTGAATAGCGGTTAAATATTTTGGTTTGATTGCTTTCTTGCTAATAATCTGTACTTCGTTTTCAAACAGATCATCAAACTCATATAACATGTCAAAATAGTTTAAGCCCGGAGCCAAATTAAAATCAACCAACAAGTCAATATCGCTATTATCATTTTGCTCGTTACGACTGTATGAACCAAACAAAGCAAGCTCGGTAAGCCCATATTTTTTTTGCATGATGGGCTTATGCTTTTTTAAAATTTCTATAACTGCTTCCTTGGTCATACTCAAAATTAGATTTTTGTTTTTAATGCGCTTCCAGCCAGTTATCGCCAACACCTAATTCAGCTTCAACAGGAACATCACAAGGTAAAGGCAATGCTGATTTCATGTTATTTAATATTAGTGGCTGAAGTATAGAAAGTTCTTCAGGTACTGCATCAAATACTAATTCATCATGCACCTGCATTATCATTTTACTGTTTAAATTTTCTTTCTTCATAGCATCATGAATTTTGATCATCGCCAGCTTTATCATATCAGCCGCAGTTCCCTGAATTGGCGAATTGATTGCATTTCTTTCTGCATAACCACGCACCGTAAAATTACCTGAATTAATATCCTTTAGCCAGCGTTTTCTACCCATTAGCGTTTGCACATAACCATGTTC
>JBDUBY010000432.1:0-16016 GCA_040003735.1 Parafilimonas sp. | reverse complement strand
ACAATATTTCTGATAAGCTGCATTTGAAAAACAATCAACGGTCAACGGCCAACGGTCAACAGTTCAGCCTTCCATACAATCCATTTGAATATAAACGCAGGCATACGCATGAAGTAAATAATATTGGCGGCATGCTTGTTCCGGTTGTTGTTGCAGATTTTATGCAGAAAGAAAAAGTAAGCGCACAAGATTTGCAGGCAATTGGTTATAACTATGATGCTGCAACCGATAAATGGAATATTGGCGATTCTGCTGCTGATTATATTTATACTGCCAATAAGCGATTGGATTTTCAATTGCCGGGAACATTAAAAATTATTTGCAATGCAAAAGCATGGATTGCAAATAAAAGTTCATCGACTGTTTCAAAAAATTGGAATGATGTTGCTTTCCCATTGTTCCAGGGTGTAGAATATTTAGAGGCTGCAGAAAAATCTTCCAAACAAAATTTTATTGCAATTGATGTTCATACAATTGATAAAAATATCAAAGAAAAAATTTTTGATTTGATTGCTACAGATACAACTGCTGTGTTGTGTTTGCATTCAACCAATAAACATAGCATGGCAGATGTGCGCCGCAATATTATTGAGTTGATGGAACGCAATATTAAAACGCCTGTTATTATTTGTGTTGAAAGTAATTGCATTGAACCCGATGAACAGCTGATACAATTTTCATCAGAAGTTGGTGCTTTATTGTTAGACGGTTTTGGTGATGGTGTATGGCTGATGAATGATCCTAAAAAAATGAACAACACCAAACTTAGTGGGCGCAATTATGTTGCCATTACAAATAATTACCAGTTTTTAAATTCTACTTCGTTTTCTATTTTACAGGCAACAAGAACACGCATTTCAAAAACAGAATATATTAGTTGCCCAAGCTGCGGCAGAACGTTGTTTGACCTTCAGGAAACTACGGCAAAAATCCGCGCTGTAACCAATCATTTAAAAGGCGTAAAAATTGCTATCATGGGCTGCATTGTAAACGGCCCCGGTGAAATGGCCGATGCAGATTTTGGTTATGTTGGCAGCGGTGTTGGTAAAATCACTTTATATAAAGGCAAAGAAGTTATCAAGCGAAATGTAGATAATAATGTTGCTGTTGATGAACTTATCGGGCTTATAAAAGATTATGGCGCATGGGTTGAACCTGCGTGATATTCTTCAACGTAAAAAAATAAGAAAAGCCTCATTTTCACGAGGCTTTTCTTTTAATTTTCAAACTGCTTATAATAATTTTTTCTAAGGTCATTTTCAGCCTGGTCGCGTTCATGTCTTAATGCACGAATCTTAACCCTTCTTTCATGACCAGTTAAACTATCATCAGCTCTTACAGAATTAATTCTGTCACTATACTCGTTTTCAATATCCTGTATCTGCCTTTCCATTTTTGTAGGATGATAATAATATGCCGGGCGGCCATACAACAGATAGTTATATCCTAACCATAATAATATGGATTAACCGGCAGAAACACTTATAACATCATAATAACACAACGATTAAAAACTAATTGATTTGATTAAAAGCTAATTGATCTTTTGTAATTGCAAACAACAATTATGATGAAATTTTAATTCCCGGAATGTAACCACTCCGAAAAGTATTTACAATTGATTTTGGGGTAAGCACTATTGATGTATCATTAAGTTTAAATATTTTCTTTTCTGTATATCCAAATGGTGTCCACAAATAAAATATGTTGCTGAAATAAAACATAAGGTTGATTGTTTACAGCTATAAAAGTTCCATCAGGGAGATCGCTGTTATTTTCTTTATGTGTTTTTTTAGAACCATCTTTATTCATCCTTTCTTTATGCAAAATTTCATCTATATCACGAATAGATGTTTTATCACTGAATTTATATTCAGGATTACCTTTTAGCCATGCGGTTTTGAATTTATTATAATCATTTCTCCTGCATTCAAAACAAGGACGATGACCTGCAGCAAACGCTGTTGCTTCATCAAGAAAAAATAATTCTGTATAAAGATTAGGCGCCATTATTTCACGCTTTCTTCCTTTAAATTCAAGCTTGCAGGTAATCCATGCTTTCAATTTAAAAGGGCGAACAATCTTACGATCTAAGTTGTGAATATGGCCACGGTTGCCCATCCATAAACCACGTGCTTTTGTTTCAATAATTTCTCCAAACGGATTTACACGGTTCTGCATTTTATTAAATAATAAGTAAAATTATTTTTTATAATTATTAAAAATTACTTCTGTTTAAACCTGCTTTTAAATGATTTTGAAAATCTGCAGCATGCGTAGCCATGTTTAATTCATAATGAAAATTGCTCTCATCAACCGTAAATATTCTTTGCGATCTTGTTGCTTTTGGATCTTCTAAAATTGAAATGCTGTTAAATGTAAAACTGTTCTTTCCTGCATTTACCAATTCAAATATTTCCATTCTGCCACCAACCTGAACACTGTGCAACAAAATTTTTTCTTCTTTTAGAATAATAAATCCAACATCCCAAAATACTGTATGACCATTTTTTTCAGTATCATTTTTATACCATGTTTTCTGATTGTAGAAGATAGAATCTTTATATTCATCAGGAAGAAATTCAAGATGCTCTGTATAAAAAGTATCATCGATGGTTGGATATTTTGCGAAGCCTTCGCCAACCCATTTTCCTGCAAATAATTTTTTAATATTCAGAAATGTTTCTTTCATATGGCAAGCTTTATTTTAAGGCAAAATGCATTCATTCATTACAATATAAAATTAAAATATTGCATAAAAAACATAAACCCGTTTCTTGCGGATTTCAACCAGTAAACAAAAAATAATCTTAGCAAGAAACGGGTTTTAAAACGATGTACGGATCGCTAAGTTTGTGTTTTAATTTATATTATGGATATGATAACAAAACATCAGCAGACGCAGGAATATAGTTTTACAGACCTGAGATTGATTAATAAAATTTCATTAAAACAACGCATTAATAATACAAAGCTTAAAACTGATGCATCATTCATTTTAAATAAATGGCAAACTGGTGATGAAACATTAAACATGTTTTACAAAGTTGAGCACACAATAATTGGCGATGTGTTAATTGCTGCAACAGAAAAAGGAATTACGTTTCTTGGTTTTGTAAATGATAACACGGAATATATTCTTGCAGATGTAAAAAAAAGATTCCCGGAAAATATATTGATTGAACAAGATGCAAAAATGTTGAATGACGCTTTTGATCATATAAATAACGCTTCACTAAAATCACCTTTGCTTTTGCATTTAAAAGGCACTTCTTTTCAATATAAAATTTGGGAAAAGCTGATGCTTATTCCAGCCGGCGGATTGTCAACTTATGGTAAACTAAGCGGCGACAATAAAGATGCGCGTGCAGTTGGTGGCGCTGTTGGCGCTAATCCCGTAAGTTACTTTGTTCCATGTCATCGCGTTGTTCGTTCAGACGGAAGTTTTAATGGATATTTTTGGGGTAATGCTGTTAAAGAAAAATTACTCATGTTTGAAATGTCCAGAGCGATTGCAGAAAAGCAATAATTTTTTTAAGATGCATAATATCTAATCAACATGAAAACGCAACAGGAATTAGATTATAACAGGATAGCAGAAGCCATCAGTTTTTTTAAAGAAAATTATACATCGCAACCAAATCTCGAAGATGTTGCAAAACACATTCATCTCAGCCCGTTTCATTTTCAAAGAATGTTTTTAGAATGGGCAGGCGTAACGCCAAAACAATTTCTTCAATACCTAACGGCGCAACATGCAAAAGAAATTTTAAAACAAACAAATGCAAGCCTTTTTGATACAGCCTTTGAAACAGGTTTATCAGGCACCGGAAGATTGCACGATTTATTTATTAAAGTTGAAGGAATGACGCCCGGCGAATATAAAAATGGCGGTGCTTTGTTACAGATTAATTACTCTTTTGCTGATACGCCTTTTGGTAAAGTAATCGTTGCTTCAACAAGCAAAGGCATTAGTTATATGTCTTTTGTTGATAAAGGAGAAGAGCTGGCTTTGGAACAATTGATAATGAAATTCCCAAATGCTATATACAAACAAATTGTTGACAGGATACAACAAAATGCTTTGTTCATTTTCACACAAGACTGGAGCCGTTTGGATGAAATTAAACTGCATTTAAAGGGAACAGGTTTTCAAATAAAAGTTTGGGAAACGCTTTTAAAAGTGCCGCCGGGCGGCTTAACTTCTTATGCTGATCTTGCTAAAAAAGCTGGCTATAAAAATGCTTCAAGAGCAGTTGGAACTACGGTCGGCAATAATCCTGTTGCATTTTTAATTCCATGTCATCGTGTTATAAAAGCAACGGGTGAAATAGGAGAATATCAATGGGGGAATATTCGTAAAAATGCAATGATTGGTTGGGAAGCTGCATTGAAAGATAAGATCGCTTAATAATTAGAAGCGTTCATATCAATTTAATATTATTTAAAATTTAAGATGCATTAAACTGCGACAATTAATTTTACCAAATGCTATTAAAAGTTTTTGGTAAAAACCCTTCGGGAAATGAATTAAAAAAAGTAAAAGCTTCAGCAAATTATCACGATAAAAATTTTGAAAATCTTGTGCCTACATCAATGATGGAAAACACTTCTATGCTTTCTGTTTTATGGAAGTTTATGAATAAACCAAAAAATGCAATTCCTTCAAAACCGCTCCCTTCATTAAAAACTAATTTAAAATTATTGCCAGGTAATGCGCCTGTTATTATTTGGTTTGGGCATTCATCATATTTAATTAAGATCAACAGCAAACATATTTTAGTTGACCCGGTTTTTAGCGGTCATGCTTCTCCATTTTCTTTTGCAGCCAAAAGTTTTGCAGGCACAGATGTTTACAATGTTGAAGACTTTCCTGATATTGATATTTTAATAATCAGTCACGATCATTACGATCATTTGGATTATGAAACCGTAAAAAAATTAGATGCTAAAACAAAGCTGATCTGCACATCTTTGGGTGTTGCAGCTCATCTTAATTATTGGGGTTTTGATAATAATAAGATCATTGAATTTGACTGGTGGGATAAGCATAATTTATTTGATGACATACAATTAACTGCTGTACCTGCACGTCATTTTTCAGGAAGAACTTTTTTACGAAACAAAACACTTTGGTCTGCATTTGTAATGCAAACAAATCAATACTCTTTATTTATTGGCGCCGATAGTGGCTATGGTAATCACTTTAAATTAATTCAGGAGAAATTTGGTTCATTCGATCTTGCTATACTTGAATGCGGGCAGTATAATCTTGCCTGGCATAACATACATATGTTACCTGAAGAAACAGTGCAAGCCTGCATTGATTTGCATGCAAAAGTTTTAATGCCTGTGCATTGGGGCAAATTTTCTTTGTCGTTGCATTCATGGGATGAACCCATAAAAAGATTGCTTGCTAAAGCTGATGAATTGAATGTACAGGTTACAACACCAATGATTGGTGAACCTGTAATAGTTGATTGCGTTTATCCAAAAAAAGATTGGTGGATGTTGTAGGCATTGATGAATGACTACCTAATCAAAATAAATGCATATTACAATGTTCTATCACAATTATGATTTGTTTAAACACACATAAAATCAATCACTATTCTGATTAGAAAAAAGAACATCATAATTTATGACTGCCTGTATAAACGCTGTTGCTTGAATTAGCTTCATCATCACTTAAAAAGCCTATCCATGTTTCAACGGTATGTCCTTTAAATAATGAAGTTTGCAATATGGCTTCACAATTTTTGCGCAAACCTGCATGTAAACTAAATACGGCCTGCTGCAATGCTTCAACATAAGCTACAAGAATTATTTTATCATCACTTGATGCCGTTCCGGTTTCGCTGTTATCAGTAAAACTAAAATACAGGTCGCCATTTTTCATAACTGCCGCTGCCACATGTTCTGCACCGGGTAGTTTACCTTTTGAGATCATTACCTGCGGGTAAGCTAAATGCAGATTTGGATAACTGCCAACAATGGCCTGGTTCATTAAAACACTGGTAACCCTGTTAAAACCATTTCCCGTACTGCCATAAGCAGGAAAGCTTTTACTGAAAAAGCCTGTACCAGAAAATGCTTTTGTAAAACGGTTGCAGAGCTTAACTTTTTCAAGCTGCGCCGCACGTAACGATGTAGGTTTATACTTTACATCAGACCTGCTGGTTCGCAATATATTTTGCCCGTTGCGAACATAGCCGGTTACCGGCCCGATGGTGCCCACAAAAGCACCTAAAACACTTTGAGTGGTTTTTGCCATAGAAAAAGATATTGGATATTTAAAAGAGCTAAATTAAATTCAAACATAACATGCATGTGTAATTTTTGTATAAGAACTGATACATAAAAGACATTTGTTCGATATACAACCAAACAACTATTGGACAACTACCGAAGAAGTACTGAAGAAATGAAGAAGCGAGGCCGGTTAATCTATTTATATTCTTAATTATGGTCTGATGCAATTAAACATTTTCATGCAGAACGCAACCACTCATTTTCTTTCAATTATTTTTATTTTATGAAAGCAGTAAGTCTTAATGAAATAAAACAGGAATTGCAGCATCTTTCAGCAAAAGATATTACAGAACTTTGTTTGCGGCTTGCGCGGTATAAAAAAGAAAATAAAGAACTCCTTGCGTTCCTTCTTTTTAATGCGCATGATATAGAAGGTTACACTAACGAACTGAAAACAGATATTGAGGAAGGTTTTACAGAAGTGAATAAGACGAACCTTTATCTCGCTAAAAAAACATTGCGTAAAATTTTAAGGCAAATTAATAAGCAGGTGCGGTTCACTCTAAACAAACAAACAGAAGCCGAATTAAGAATACATTTCTGCGTAACATTGAAGACTTCAGGGATTGCCATTCATAAAAATAAAGCACTAAACAATATGTATGTGCAGCAGGTAAAAAAAATCAAAACAGCTATTGCGGCTTTGCATGAAGATATTCAATACGACCTAATGAAAAAGGTAGAAGAATTATAAAACTTAATGTGCTTTTAATTATTCATCCTGCAAAATAAAAAAAGCAGGATCGAATGTTTTAATGCATTCAATCCTGCTGTAATAATCAAATTTATTTTATGGAGTTGTAGTTGTAGAATCAGTAGTTTCCGGTGCTTTATTTATCAGTTCCATAAACTGGTCAAGTTTTGGAGTGATGATGATTTGCGTACGCCTGTTCTGTGTTTTTCCCTGGTCTGTATCGTTGCTCGCAATAGGATTATATTCTCCGCGGCCACCAACAGTTAAACGCTTTGGATCTACACCATATGTAGTTTGTAATGCCTGAACAACTGAAGATGCTCTTAGTGCACTTAAATCCCAGTTATTACGAATGTTTGTTTTTGAAATAGGAACATTATCTGTGTTGCCTTCAATCAGCACTTCAAAATCTTTATAATCTGTAATAATCTTGGCAATCTTTGATAAGGTTGCGCCTGCCTGATCAGATATTTCATAGCTGCCAGATTTGTACAGCATATTATCAGAAAGCGAAATGTACACAACACCCTTTAACACCTGAACATCTACATCCTGCATTTCTTCGCGGCTTAAAGATCGTGTAAGGTTATTGGTTAAAACCATGTTTAAAGAATCGCTTTTGTTCTTTGAATTAACCAACTGCTGAATGTATTTGTTAGAGGAGTTTATTTCATCAATCAGCTTGGAAATATTAGTATTGCCGGAACTGGTGGAAGTAAGGCATTTATCCAATGAGGCTTGCAAAGATTGTACATGTGCCTGTTCTGCTCTTATTTGGTCTTGCAGGCTTGCCACTTTTACGTTGCACGCACCAAGATCGTTTTTGCATTTATCATTTTCCTGGCCAACAGCATTCAAACGCCCTTGTAAAGAATTGTAATCCTGCTGCAGCGATTGATATTTTTTAGTACTTACACAACTTGAAATAAATATGCCTGCAACGGCAATAATCATAAGGCTAAATTTAATTTTCACGATATTATTTGTTTTAGTTAATAAATGTTCTTGCTAATTACAAAACTTTAACCAGCTTTTGGCGCTTTTCGTTACAAACTTAACGCCTGATCAGATTTTTTTTAACGGCTTAAATAAAATTAATACGTTTTTCACCAAGACATGCAGCTGCAAATTTCTTTTTTATAAATAAGTTAGATAAACATTTTAAAGCCACGGTAATTCAATATTAAACCAATCTTTTAAAGCTCTTCTTGCAGCATAATAACCGCAAATTCCATGTACACCGCCGCCCGGAGGTGTAGAAGAAGAGCAGATATAAATTTCTTTTGAAGAAGTGCGATAAGGAGAAAGATTGATAACAGGCCTTGTAAAAAGCTGGCTTGCCGAAAGCGCTCCGCCATTTATGTCTCCGCCGATATAGTTTGGATTGTAGGCTTCAACATCTATTGCATTCATAACATGGCGTGCAAGAACACAATCTTTGAAACCAGGCGCAAAACGTTCTACCTGGCTTTCAATAATGTTGGTCATATCTGTTGTGCATCCGTTAGGCACATGGCAGTAAGCCCATGCAGTATGTTTACCGGCTGGCGCTCTTGATGCATCAACAACGCCGGGCTGCACAAACAATACAAAAGGTTTATCAGTGGTTTTATTTTTTGAGACGCTTGCTTCGCTGTTGTAAATTTCCTGCATACTTCCGCCAATATGAACAGTGGCAGCTTTTCTGCATGTTGCATTTGTAAAAGGAGTTGGTTGCGATAAAGCCCAATCAATCTTAAATATACCGGCTCCATATTTATAATGTTGTAATTGCCATTTATATATTGATGAAAGTTTATCGCCCGCAATTGAAAGAAGCTGCTCAGGCGTCACATCAAATAATACAATTTTTGAAGCAGGCAATTGATGCAACGAAGTGATCATATTACCTGTTTGTATTTCACCACCGGCATTTTTAAAACATGCTTCTAAAGCATTGGTAATTTGTTGTGCACCGCCTTTTGCCAAAGGCCAGCCATTTACATGCGCTAATATATTCAACACAATTGCAATGGAAGAAGTTGTGGACTTATTAAGCGGCAACATTGAATGTGCAGCCATTCCTGCAAAAACGGCCTGTGTTTCTTTTGTATTAAAATGATGCTTTGCAAAATGCATAGCAGAACTTATTGCATGATAAGCAAATTTTGCTTTTGTATTTGTATAAGCGCTTGCATGCAAAGGACCTAAAAATGCAGAACGAAGAGAAGGCCATTCTTCAATTAATGGTGAAAAAACATTTATATAATTATCAGCATCATTACCAAACTGCGCTGCTGTTTCTTTCATAGAAGATTGAATGGCTGCAGCATTACCATTATCAAAAGGATGTGCAACCGCGTATTCAGGCTTAAGATATTCGAGGCCAAATTGCTCAAGATTAAATTGCTTAAAAACCGGTGAATCTATTGCCAGCGGGTAAACTGCAGAGCAGACATCATGCACAAAACCGGGAAGAGTTAATTCTGAAGAACGCGCCCCACCGCCTGTAACATCTTTGCCTTCAATTAATAAAACAGAAAGCCCGGCACGCTGTAAAGTTATAGCAGCAGAAAAACCGTTAGGCCCTGAACCAACAACAATAGCGTCATCTTTTGTTTTCACTTACTGGCTATATGTTTTATGCGCTGCAAAAATCAATCTTATTTTTAGGTAATTTAAACCACGCTTATAATAATGGTGCAGGAATAAATCTTTTGTAATTGATTAAAGCTCGAAGGTTTTCTGCAATCGCTGTCAGGCGTCATGCGTTTTAATGTTTGCAGATAAATTTTATGGTTGGGATGTTGCTTCAATTGCATCATAACAAAATTAAGTTTAATTTTTCTACGTGCATTCGTTGTTTCAATTGAGATTAATCGGGCATTTAATTATTAAATATCTGGTAACTTTCTTGCAAGGATTTTACAAAGCAATTCCGGATCAAGTAATAGTGTATAATGCAATGGCATAAATTCAATACCAATTTACCCGCAATCAATAATCAGCCAACATATTGGCTTACGCGCTTTATGATCCTTCGTTTATTAGGAGTGATTTACGCGGTAGCATTTCTTGTAGCAATTAATGAACTAGTTCCTTTAATTGGTTCTGATGGATTACTTCCCGTTCATCTTTATTTAAAACAGATAAGCGATGTTATTGGAGGTACCGAAGGTTTTATAAGATTACCATCAATTTTTTGGTTCGGTGATTCTGATACAGCTCTTCTTACTGTTTCATGGATAGGTTTTATACTTTCCTGCGTTGTTGTTGCGGGTTACACTAATGCAATTGCATTTGGTGTGATTTGGTTTTTGTATATGTCTATTGTGCATGTTGGTCAGGACTGGTATGCGTACGGATGGGAAATTCAACTTAATGAAACCGGGTTTTTGGCCATTTTTCTTTGTCCGCTTATTGATATGCGTCCTTTTCCAAAATATGCTGCGCCAACGCTTATAATTACTTTGTTTCGCTGGCTCATTTTTCGGATTATGATGGGTTCAGGTTTAATCAAAATACGCGGAGATGAAATCTGGCGCAATGGAACTGCTCTTTACTATCATTTCGAAACGCAACCCATTCCTGGTCCGTTAAGCCGATGGTTTCATTTTTTACCACGTACAATATTAAAGGTTGGTGTATGGTTTAATTACTTGGCCGAACTTATTGCCCCGCTGTTTGTATTCTGGCCAAGAATTGCCAGGCATATTGCTGGTGTTGTGATTGTCTTGTTTCAAATTAATATAATCCTAAGCGGTAATCTTTCGTTCTTGAACTGGTTAACTATTGTTCCGGCCTTAGCTTGTTTTGATGACAGTTTCTGGCGCAAATTGCTTCCACATAAGCTTGTTCATAAAGCTGACGTTGCTGCTGAGAATGTTCAACCATCCAAACCGATACAAACTACTGCATTAGTTATTACGATTGCTGTTGCATTTCTCAGCGTTGGACCTGTTATCAATATGTTTTCTTCAAAACAAATAATGAATACTTCGTTTGATCCTTTTGATTTGGTAAATACTTACGGCGCATTTGGAACCGTTGGGCAGGAACGTTTAAATGTAGTATTTGAAGGAACTGCGGATAATGATTCCACCGATAAAGCAAACTGGCAACCTTATATCTTTAAAGGGTTACCAGTTTTGACTAATAAAATGCCTCCGCAAATAGCGCCTTACCAGTTACGGTTAGACTGGCAAATGTGGTTTGCTTCTATGTCAACAGCAAATGAATATCCGTGGACGTTTAATCTTGCCTGGAAACTTCTTCATAACGATGCTAATGCTATAAGTTTCTTTGCGGGAAATCCGTTTCCAAACAAACCACCGAAATATATAAAGGCTGTTTTATATCGTTATTCTTTTTCAAAGCCGGGAAACCCAGCAGGTGTTTGGTGGAACCGGGAGAAGATTAGTGATTGGATGCCTCCTTTATCTGCTAATAATACTCAGCTTATAGAATTTTTAAGAAGTGAAGGATGGTTTAAGTGATAATTCAATCTATCACAAACTTAAAAATATTTACCTTAGAAGCCTTAATAATAAATTACCTCGCATGAAGTTCGCATTGCTTACCGTTACCTACGGCGGATTGTTTTACAAAGGAGAAGCGCTATCGCTGGAACAGCAAATACATAAGGCAAAAGCACTTGGTTTTGATGCATTGGCTATAGAAACAAAGCGTCCTGTTGCTTCGCCGCTTGATCTTACCAAAAAAGATCGTCGTATAAAAAGCCTCGCAGCAGGTGAGGGCGTCCCGCTTTGTTGCATCGAAAGTCTTTCAAACTTTGGCCGCAAACACATGGAAGAAAGAGAGAATAATCTTGCTATGATGCGTATGGTGCTTGAACTGGCAAAGGATCTTGGTGTTGATCTTGTAAAAATTTTCGCAGCATGGCCTGGAATTATTAATGATGAAGAAGCTGTAGCAATGTATGGGCAGTTTGAACGTGGTAATTATTATAAACGATTATTTCCGGCTGAATTAAGAATTTGGAACCGCTGTGTGCAAGGCATCCGCGAAGTGGCTGATATAGCAAATGACTTGGGCATTACACTTGCCCTGCAAAATCATGCACCTGTGTTAGCAAAAGGATATGAAGATACGCTGGCTATGATGCATGAAGTTGACCGTAAAAATGTAAAAGTTTGTATTGATGCACCATTATTCTATGAAAGGCAAAGTGATGAATATATGCATGAAGCTGTACAGAAATGCGGAAGGAATTTGGTGCACACACATTATGGTGCATGGAATTTTAGTGAAACCAATGAAGGTGAAATAATACAAGGTCCATCTCCATCCACAGGAGAGTTGATCAATTACCAGGCTTTTATTGAAGAGCTGCACAACATCAGCTACAAAGGCTATCTTACTTCAGAATATTGTTTACCTGTTTACAAAAACCACCAGTTTGCCGGTATAGAAGAAGTGGATCATGCTACACGCATATCATTGCAATACATGAAGCAGTTAGTGCACAATACAATTCTTGCATAAACTAATTATTTATATGCGTTACTACAAAGCCGCATGCAGGTATTTTTGTAAATAGCCTAACTATTACTGAAAGAAGGTCGCTTTAGCACAACCTAAACAATTAACTCCTTGCCACCCCGTTGCATTTCCGTACCTTCGCGCCTCAAATTTTGAAATGCAGATAAGGAACATAGCTATTATAGCTCACGTTGATCACGGAAAAACAACCCTCGTTGATAAAATTCTTCACGCTACAAAAGTATTTCGCGATAACCAGGAAACCGGCGACCTGATAATGGATAGCAATGATCTTGAAAGAGAACGCGGTATTACCATTTTCTCTAAAAATGCCGCTGTAGTTTACAAAGATGTTAAGATAAATGTGATTGATACACCAGGTCACTCTGATTTTGGTGGCGAAGTAGAACGTGTTCTTAAAATGGCTGATGGCGTTCTTTTGTTGGTAGATGCTTTTGAAGGCCCAATGCCGCAAACACGTTTTGTGTTGCAAAAAGCATTAGCGCTTGGGCTTCATCCAATTGTTGTTATTAATAAAGTTGATAAACCGAATTGCCGCCCTGATGAAGTGCATGATGCAGTGTTTGAGCTTTTCTTTAATCTTGATGCAACCGAAGAACAACTAGATTTTCCTACGTTTTACGGTAGTGGAAAACATGGCTGGTTCAATGATACATTAACGCCTTCGGAAGATATTACGCCGTTGCTTGATGGCATTTTAAAGTATGTTCCTGAACCAAAAGTTGCGGAAGGCCCGTTGCAAATGCAAATCACTTCGCTGGATTACTCTTCTTTTTTGGGACGAATCGCTATTGGAAAAGTTGGTCGCGGCGTTATAAAAGAAAATATGCCGATTGCTTTATTACAGGCTGACGGCTCTAACAAAAGACTCCGTGTAAAAGAATTATATGTGTTTGAAGGAATGGGCAAGAAAAAGGTTACCGAAGTAAATGCGGGTGATCTTTGTGCCATTGTTGGATTAGAAGGTTTTAATATTGGCGATACTGTTGCTGATCCGGAAAATCCCGAAGCATTGCCGGTTATTAGTGTTGATGAACCTACTATGAGTATGTTGTTCAGCATTAATAATTCACCATTTTTTGGAAAGGATGGCAAATTTGTCACCTCACGCCATTTGCGCGACCGCTTAATGAAAGAAACTGAAAAAAATCTTGCGTTAAGAGTAGAAGATACAGACAGCGCTGATAGCTTTTTGGTATTTGGCCGTGGCATTTTACATCTTGGTATTTTGGTGGAAACAATGCGTAGAGAAGGTTATGAATTAACTGTTGGTCAGCCACAGGTTTTGGTGAAATATGTTGATGGGAAAAAACATGAACCATACGAAGTATTGGTGGTTGATGTACCTGCAGAATTCAGCGGTAAAGTAATTGACCTGGTTACGCAGCGTAAAGGAGAAATGCATGTGATGGAAACCAAAGGAGAAATGCAGCATCTCGAATTTGAAATTCCTTCACGCGGATTGATTGGCTTGCGTTCAAACATGCTTACGAATACTGCTGGCGAAGCTGTAATGGCACATCGCTTTAATGAATATAAACCATGGAAAGGAAACATTCCGGGCAGAAATAACGGCGTACTTCTTTCAAAAAACCAGGAACGTACAACAGGTTATTCTATAGATAAATTACAGGATCGCGGAACCTTTTTTGTTGATCCGGGTGAAGAAGTGTACGCCGGTCAAATTATTGCCGAACACATAAAACCAGGTGATCTTATTGTAAATGCAACTGAACCAAAAAAGTTAACCAATCACCGGGCAAGTGGCAGCGATGATTCTACACGCATTGCGCCAAAAACATTAATGACGCTTGAAGAATGCATGGAATACATTCAGTTTGATGAATGTATTGAAGTAACGCCTAAAAACATACGCATGCGTAAAGTAATTTTAGATGATGAAGAAAGAAAGCGCCAGCAAAAAAGATTGCAAACACAGGAAGCTTAGTATTTAAAAATTAATAATGAAACCTGTTAGCATTTAAAATGCTAACAGGTTTTTCTTTTCCGGAAATTATTTACAGCATAAACTTATTTATTGTAGTATATAAGCTGTCTTGGATTAGTGTTTAAATACATTTTTGGTCGATTTGTATACTGAGTTGCAACTTAGATATATTGCCTAACTATTATCTTTAATGAAGCAGATTTTAGATCATATCGTCCAACAACTTTCCCGGCAATTCAATCAATTAGTTCAAATACAAAAACAAACGCAGGTTTTTGGTGGCGACATCAATAAAACATTTCATCTTAAAACCAATATTGGCGCTTTCTTTTTAAAATTGAATGATGGCAGTTTAAAAGATATGTTTGAAAAAGAGTTTACCGGCCTGCAACAGTTGCATCAAACAAAAACTATTAAAATTCCAGAAGTAGTTTTGCATGGAAATTTTGGTAATGAAATCTTTCTTGTAACTGAATTTATTCAACAAAGCAATCCCTCAAAACATTTCTGGCAAACATTTGCTTATAATCTTGCAGCGTTGCACAGGCAATCCAATGCAGAATTTGGTTTATCAACCGATAATTATATTGGCTCATTACATCAACAAAATAATTTTTGCAATACCTGGAGTGAATTTTACGCGTCTCAGCGAATATTACCGCTGGTACGTAAAGCTTTTGATGAAAATAAATTAACCATTTCAGACGTAAAACTTGCAGAAAAATTATGTACACGTTTTTATAATTTATTTGCTGAAGAAAAGCCAGCGCTTGTTCATGGCGATTTATGGAGTGGCAATTTTATGTGCAACAAAGATGGTGAGGCTGTAGTATTTGATCCGGCAGTATATTATGGTAACCGTGAAATGGATATTGGATTAAGTTTACTGTTTGGCGGTTTCGATACGCGTTTTTATGATTATTACAACGATGCGTTTCCCTTGCAACCAAATTGGAAAGATAGGGTTAAGCTTTGCCAGTTTTATCCGCTGCTGGTACATCTTGTTTTGTTTGGCGGCCAATATTATAATAAGGTTGCAGATATTATTAAACAATATCAATAATACGAATACGAAAGAGTAGTTCACTGTATCAACGATTCAGTTTCTTCACCAAAAAATTATGATAGCTGTTATAAATGCCAGGCATTAAGAGAAACAAATTCTTATGCTGCTTTTACTGCAGCATAGTAATTTTTAACCTGCAAAAAACTACCTTTGCAGCCTTTTACAAATTAAAGTAAGAAGTTACGTGTGATAAAAGGCGATAAATACAAAGAATTTTCAGGCTTACATCTTCCCTCAATAGAAAAAGAAATCTTAGCAAAGTGGGATGAAGAACAGGCCTTTGAGAAAAGTGTGTCGTTAAGACAGGGCAGCAAACCTTTCGTTTTTTACGAAGGTCCCCCCAGCGCTAATGGTATGCCCGGTATTCACCATGTTATTTCTCGCACTTTAAAAGATTTGGTTTGCCGTTACAAAACCATGAAAGGTTTCCAGGTAAAACGCAAAGGCGGCTGGGATACGCATGGTTTGCCGGTAGAATTAGGAGTAGAAAAAGA
>JBDUBY010000160.1:0-4733 GCA_040003735.1 Parafilimonas sp. | reverse complement strand
CTATGTCTGCTAATGCTGATTTACCGGCTTCATATTTATCAATGTTAAGAGGATTGCCTAATACGTGTAACGAGCCATTAAAATCTATCCCTAAAAACTTTTGTGTTTTAGCTTCTAATTTTAATATACCATTGCGTATCAGTGGCACAGTTTCATCATTTCTTAATGACGATGTAACGCCGTTTGTTACCTTCTTTACAACAGACCAGCTCCCGCCTTTTGGTAATTGTAATGTTCCCCTCGCTGCTGCAACAGATGCTTTTGCAGTGGCAGCAATAGTTACATCTACCCTTGTCAAATGCATGAATTGGTCAGAGCCTGCAATATTTAGAACGCAATCAACAGGTCCGCCTAATGATCCTACATCAGAACTTGACATGAAGTTTTTCAAATCTTCATCAGTATAATATTCTTCAAGGCTTTTACTTGCGTTATTACCCAATATAATGTAACCAAACTGTTTTTTGGAAGGTACAAGCTTGTGATTATTTTCAACCGGATCAATTGTGTTTTTGAATCCGCTAACAACATTTTCTATTAGCACATCGGCATCATAATAAACGCCCGCCATATCAACTATAACATCATTACCATCTGCACCTGGCTTTGCAAGCTTTTGCGGAATTGATATTTCCCTGTCTTTAATTGATGTTACATTATATACTCCTTTTACAACACCCGGATGGCAAGCATATCCATGATGAAATACACCCGGACCTGTAGCTACCCAACCAGAATCTTTACGGATAACATTCCCATGATTTTTTCTTTCTATGATTATTGTTCTTACAACAGGAACAAAAAAGGGAACGATACTACTTTTGATTTGCACTACCTCATGCGCTACCCTGCCGATGAGTATATTAAATTTTACCTGGCTTACAGCACCGGCATCGGCGGTTTTATCAAACCAATTGCTGAATATGCTTGCACCCAAACCTGAAAAATCAATTCTGCGTAAAGGAACCTTTGCGGTTGTGGACCGATTGAAATTAAGGGTAGTTAAATCTTCTGATGAAATATATTCCCCCCACATTTCCTTATTGAACTGCTTGGTTATAATATCACCTAATATGGAATCGTCCTTGTATTGAATAATTAATTTTCCATCTTCCCGGGGTACTATTCCTACCTCATTGAATTGATTTGGTGCTTGCAAAACAGCCCCATGAAAAGAAGGGTCCGGACGCTTATCACGTGACGCATTTGGGTAACCTTCTGATGTGGCTTTTATTTGTATGGCTCCTGATAAAACTTCTTTTTTAAAGTTAAAAGCAGGTTGGTTAAAATTTAATATGCTGAACGAAAAAGAATCCGGATTAATAATTTCTGCACCAAAAATATCAATCTCAGCAAACGCGTCTGCTCCCGCAACAAAAGGATGAAATAATGCAACTGCATTCATACCAAATGGCAACGCGAAATGCGCGGCTGCAGCGTATTTATTTTTATCATCTTTAAACCCCTCTATTATATATTTAGTAACCGGTAGTGGCGCTAACGTAACATCAGTTTTATTTGCACTTGAAATTCGGGTGGGCACACCATGCGTAGGGTAAGGATCATTTTCATCAAAAGAAATTTGCCCGTCGCTCTTCTCCTCAAAATATACAGGCTCCCATTGTACATGCGGCAATGTAAAGGCTCTTACGAATCTTCCGGAACTTACGAGCTCGTTATTAGCAATCCTGAACATTTGGTTGATGGTATAACCGGTATTTTCAAGAACTGCATCAATTCGGTTTTCGGTATTATCAAGCCTTCGGTAAAAAGCGATGCCCATTTGCGAAGCGCTGCCGGAAAGATCAACAAGCGAAACGTTGCCCGGCAAGATATGCAACGCTGAAAATGCACCTGCAGCATTGATATTTGAGTGATAAAGAGGTTTGTACTTACTATAAGGAAGTTCATCGGGAAAAAAAACGGCTGCTATCCCCTTAGATGCCATTGCATCTCTAAGACTGTTCTCATACATTGCTTCACCCGGATGCCGTAGCGGAAAATCCAATAAGATTTCCGCTAACCGGTCATCGGTCATCGTGCTTTTTGGTGTAAATACATTGCCATTTTCATCTGTAAGCTGCATGATTAACTCAGCATCGTCTGTCTCGTTCCAGCGAACAGTTGCCATCAGGCTCTGCGTTGGATTTACGTTATTATCCCTTATTGGCTGATCATTAAAAAGACTCGTGATATAAGGATCCGGAAGCGTATGTTCAATATAAGATACAGGAAATGTAATAATGCTTTGCCCGGAAACTGCAATTCCTGCTGCATTTAGCTTACCAATTAGGAAAAAGATTTCAATTGGTTTAACAACGATAAGCGCATTAGAAAGAGCAAAACTGCGGAGCTGTTTGAAAGCGTTGTTTTCAAAAGCAACAGACGGATCCATTGGTCCTCCTGAAACTAATGCTGTCATTACTCCCTTGTTATTAATCAGCATCAACCCGCCTGTTGTTTTTAAAAATATCCTGTCGCCATTCGAAAGTACCGGGCGGTCAATATTTACATCAATGCCTGCTTGTGTTCTGTGCAGTTCTATGCTTTTGCGATGCGAAGTAAAACTGCCTGTTCCTCCTATTGCATAATTCAGTTCAATTGCAGAGCGTCCCTTCTTCTTTTCATTTGCCGGCCACAATTTCAATTGCTGCTTTGCAAGCATACTGGCATCGTACGTGTAATTAATAAAAAGTGTATCAGGGGAGGTGCGTATGAAAAAATCTTTAAGTTTAATCGCCGCATTTTGTAATCCGTTCCAGGCAAGTGAAAATTCCTCTGCGATGTCAAATCCTATGTATCCACTTTCCGAACCAATTCCTAATCTTCCAAAACCTAACGGGTGATTGGTACTTACTACTGAAAAATACCACGCTGGGTTAGCTATTTTGCCATTACCCTTTAAATTAAAAACCGGTGATGCATTTTCTGTTGCAGCAAAAACATCATCTTCTACCTGCAAGGGAAATGACAGTAATTTCTTATCTGCTATCCAATTACTGCTAATATCTGTAGCGGATATAGTATTTACTGCACTTCCAAAGAGTGTTGAAGAAAATGGTTCTGCATGCGTTAATGTAATTTTCGGTGGCTGCGGCAAACCTGGACGATGCTGAAAAGTGAAGACAAATTTATCAGGATAAACAACGGTATTGCCTGCAGCAACTGTACTACCTAAGCCATCAGGAATTTCGTTTTCAGGAATACAGGTAATAACAAATTTTGCAAAATTTACAAAAAGGTCTGCTGATATCCGATTCCCTGATTTTGTATAACCACTATCAAACGAAATATTGCATTTCTTTAATCGCACGCCAAGATAAAATGTCGCATCTGCAACGCTCGCATCGAAATGAATGGCTGATAGCCACAAAGTGCATTCAGCTATATCTATATTTGTGACAGCACCATCCGCTACAGTAACGGGTTTTTTTGTTGATATTATTGCTGAAATTTCAGCGGTAGTTGGTAGTCGAAGCTGCAATTGATGCGCTACATAATAAAAATCAAAACTTATAGACTTTTCTTCATCTATACTAAAAGAGCCGAAAGATTTCTCTGCCTGCAGGTATGTATCACCAGCGCTTATATCTGCTGCAAGCAAAGCACTAACAGTAATCTTAAGCCAGTAAGAATCATCAGTTGTTCGGTCGGGTATATTGGCAAATATTTTATCAGACAAATCACTTATTTCATTGATTATTTCATTAGAAAATTCGCGGCTGCTTGTATTGGCTGTGTAACCTGGTGCCTCAATATATACAGATGCCTGGCTTAATGTGAGAATGATCATTTGCTGAAAGCTATCCATATCAGCATCACCAACTGTATTTGCTTTTAATAAAGGCGCCAAAAAAAAATACAGGTAGTCTTCAATTTCTTCTTTTGTCATCTTTGATATTTTCGAATGAATAATGAGTAATAATTCTTGGCAGCACAGGCTTTGAATAAGTTTTCACAACAGTAATTAAATATAGATACAATAAGAAAACATAAATAGTAAAAATCCGCCAAGTTTGGCTATTTCGGTGCGCAGCATCTGTAAACTTAAAAATGCTGCCAGGAATAAACGAAATCCATGAGGGAATTTCATAACCGTTATCTAATGATTTTATTTTCTTAAGGTAGAAGATTGTTTGGTCGTGCTTTAATTGCAAACCGGAAACTTTTAAAACATATAAATCTTGTTCTAATTACATTTTGATAATTAAAAGTAGAAACAGTAAGAAAGATAAATGGTAAAAATCCGCCAGGTTTTATAATGCGTTTATCCGACTAGTATAACTTTCTTCCAACAAAGGCACGTGTTTAAGTAAAGATGCGGGTGCATTCCCGCAAAACCTTTTAAAATCTTTTATCAGGTGGGTCTGGTCAAAATAGCCACACTGATGTGCAATAAATGTCCAATCTATGTTAGGTTTTCTCAGTTTTAATTCAAGAGCATGATTGAAGCGTGTTATACAACAAAGGTGTTTAGGTGAAATGCCTATTTCTTCATTAAAATGACGTTCAAAACTTCTTATGCTCATGTTGATATAGCAGGCAAGGTGGTTCATGCTTATCAGTCCAGCTTTTTTTATTATCAGATTTGCAGCTGCAGTGATACGGTCTTTATAATCAACGTGATTTTGTTTATTTAAATATTGCAACAGCCACGCATTTACTAAATCAGCCATCTCGGTTACTCCTTTAGCATAATATAATTGTTCTAGCAAAAACTGATGGTCTTGTTT
>JBDUBY010000210.1:0-4746 GCA_040003735.1 Parafilimonas sp. | reverse complement strand
ATTTATCAATAAAATGCAATTCACTATTTGGAATAAGCTTTTTAAATTCTTCTGCTACAAAAGGCGGCGTTACAGTATCCTGGTTTCCCCAAACTAATAGAGTAGGTTGTTTTATTTGCCCCAATTCTTCACCAAGATTATTTCGTATAGCACTTTTTGCAAGCGCCAAAATGCGAATTAATTGTAAACGGTTATTACAAATTTCGTACACTTCATCTATCAATGCAGTTGTAGCTGTTGCAGGATCATAAAATGTAACTTCCGTTTTCTTTTTTATGTATTCATAATCGCCGCGGCGCGGATAAGAATCCCCCATCCCGCTTTCATATAATCCTGAGCTTCCGGTTAAGATAAGCGATCTTACTTTTTCAGGATGTTTTAAAATATGCACCAATGCAATATGGCCACCTAAAGAATTACCAAGCAAATGATAATCTGCGTATTCTTTCTTTTCAATAAACTTATGAATATATTTTGCAAAGCCGCTTACAGAAGTGTGTAATAAATCAAGCTCGAACATAGGCAGCATTGGAACAATAACTTTATATAAATGCCTGAAGTGTTCTATCAAATGCTCGTAATTGCTTAATGCACCAAACAATCCATGCAATAAAATCAGCGGATCTCCTTCGCCTTCTTCGATAAACCTGAACTTATCCAGTTGTTTTACTTCGTATTGCATCTCTATGTATTCTGATTACTGCAAAGCTAACATCAGCAAACTGCAATGCGCTAAAATAAATATTATTTCGTTTACTATCAGCAATTATAAGAAAGCGTTAATGATGATTCGCCGCTATATTTCCAAAAAAATCTGAGAGTTGCTGAAAAATATTTTTAAAAACTGGTATAACGCTACTAACAATATCAATAGCCTTCGGACCAAATGGTTCAATCAATGGATAAGCATGTGAAGTCTTTATTGTTTCCAGTTTTATAAATTTCATTTCTGTTAAATAGAAAAGAAAAATGCTATAAATAAACAGGTATAAAAACAGGTATAGAATTACGCCGCCTAATTTATTCAGCCAGCCCAACATGGCAATATTTATTGCAGCCTGGATAAGATTTGCAACCCATCTTACAAGCAAAATTACACCGAGCAATACAATAATGAAAGATATTATAGGCAACCATTTTCCATTTGTATTAAATGAATGTTGCAGCCAGCTTGCTACTATATAAGAAAGTTTCATTGCAGCAGCAACACCAATTATAATTGCAATGAATGAAAATACAGCTACAATAAACCCGCGGCTTATACCTTTAATTACGGCAAATAAAAGCAGTAGTAAAAAGATGATGTCAATTATCATCGTTGCAGTTTATTGCAAAACGAAATTTAAACTGTTTTCGTGCATAAATTATTTTGCAAGCAAATCTTTAACAGCGGCTGAAATAGCTTTTCCATCTGCTTTACCTGCAAGTTGCTTTGTTGCAGCGCCCATTACTTTGCCCATATCTGCAGGTGATGATGCACCAACCTGTTCTATAATTTTTTGAAGTGTTTCTTTCAATTCCGCTTCACTCATTTGTGCTGGCAAATATTTTTCTATAATTGAAATTTCTTCTTCTTCTTTTTTAGCAAGATCATCACGCTTTTGTGTACGATAAATTTCAAGCGAATCTTTTCTTTGCTTCAGCATTTTCTGCAACATTTTATTTGCTGCTTCATCTGAAATTTCACCGTTGGCGCCAGGTTCTGTTTTAGCTTTTATAATTTCAGCTTTGATGGCACGCAACGCACGCAAACCCGCTTCATCTTTTGCTTTCATGGCTTCCTTCATTTCAGCCATTACCTGTTGTTCTAAATTCATAAATTTTTATTTAATCATCCGGAAGATCGAAAGTCGGAAAGAAATTCTAAATAGCTTCTTCTTTCTGGATCCCGACTTACTCACTTTCCGACTTTATTTACCTTCTTTCAATTGTTTCTCTCTGAATTTTTGATAAAATGTTTTCGCAAATTCTTTCATCTCATCAGTAAGTTCCTGGTGATGTGTTGCACGGTTATACGTATCAGCCATTGTACTTAAGGTTTGATAAAAAAAATCAGCCATTTCATCAACCAACATATCTTTTGTCCAAAGGTCAATACGCATGGCAGTTTTTTCTTCACCATCCCAAAATGCAAGCATTAACCCTTTTGCCTGTTGCGTATGTTCAGTTGTTGTTCCCGTTGCATTCCACTCTATTTGTTGCGGAACTTTGTCTTCGCCTAACTTAACTTGTATTGTTATTGTTGAATTTTCCATAAATATTTTTATTGATTGATTGCTCTATTAAGAATGCGATGATGCGCCGATTAAATCCCATATTTTTTTTTCAAATTCTTCTCTTTTTAAAGATACAGATTGTTGCTGTGCTTTTTCTTTTAATTGAGCATGCAGGTTTTCATCCTTATACAATTTTATCAAAGTTTTTCCAAACGCTTCAGGCGTTTTTTCATTACAATACAAAGCAGCATCGCCTGCATACTCTTTTACATCTTCATTTTCAGAAGAAATAACAGGCAATGAACATTGCAACGCAACCGCAATCATAAGCAAATCGGGTTTAATTTCCGCAACATGAATAAGCGCATATGCTGATGCAAAAATGGCTGCTGTTTGTTTCTCCTCTATATTTTCAATTAAGCGCACATCATCACGGTGTTTATAGGTTCTATGCTTTTCTTTAATTGCATCGCCAAGTGTTTCATATTTTGCAAGCACAAGTAATTGCATGCTGCTTTGCTGCCATTTTTTAAATTTTGAAAATGCCTGCAACAGCAATACAAAATCATTCACATTATTATCTTCAATAACAGCAATAAAATATTCTTTATTATCTGCCTGCTGCGCTTTAATCATTATTTTTTCATGCCATTCAAATGTTCTGAAAATTTCTGGTGCAGCAAAAAGAACAGGTTGCAATAAATCTTGCTTTATGTTTTCAGCATCGAAATTCTTTTTGGAATAAGTGAAAATATTTTTTGCAATTTTTATCGAATCGTTCAAATGCTTAAAAGCAAATTTTTCAATGTTGTTTAAATGCTTTGCATTTGTATGAAAAAGAGATTCGCCGCCAACAATAAACTGAGGAATTTTTATTTTGTCTGAAGCAATGCCATTAAGATCAATTACTGCTTCTGCCTTTGTTTTCTTTAATATAGATGGAATTTTTACCCTGTATAACCAGTTTAGCAACACAGGCGATTTGCTTGCGATATAAATATATATAACCGCATCATCGGCAACCAGCTGTTGAAATGCAGGCACTGAATTGCTCCATGTTTTTGTTTGGTAATTATTTTGCTTTGCCTTTTCATCTATAAGAGAAAAAATGTATTCGGCATAATCCCCGGCCTCAGAATGTTCTATAACTGCTATGCGCATAACGCGCAAAAATAATTTGATTATCCAATCTGTAAAATAAATGATTGGCTAAACCCCGGAAATTATTTTTACAGAAAGCTCTTTTAAAAGTTCTGCATCAGCTGCGCTTCCTGAAATGGCACTGTTAATTCCAATGCCTTTTAAATTATATTCATGCAATAACAACACTATTTTTTCTGCGCCTGAAAATCCGTAATTTTTTACAGCCGTTACAGCTTGCTTTGCCGCAAAAATATTATTATAAAAAAATGGCTTGATCGCATTTTCAGAATGATCATTCAGCGCAGCAACTGTATAAATTTTGCTGAAGTAATTATATAAAGTTGGAAGAATTAATTGCAGCGGCGCAGCTTTAGGATTGCTTTGAAAATATTGAATAATGCGAATAGCTTTTGGTAAGTTTTTTTGGCTGATGGCATCCTGCAATTCAAATACATTAAACTCTTTGCTTATGCCAACATAATTTTCAATATCTTCTTCTGTAATTGTTTTTCTTTTATTAAGGTTGATAGAAATTTTTTCCACTTCATTTTTTAAACGGCTTAAATCGTTTCCAATATGATCAACCAATAACAGCAACGCATTATGCGAAATACTTAAACCGAAACCTGCAATCATTTCACTCGTCCATTCAGGCAACTGGTTTTCGTAAATTTTTTTAGTTGATAATAATTCACCATGCTGTTTTACAGCTTTTGAAAACTTTGTGCGTGAGTCTAATTTTTTGTCTTTATAACTAATTATTAAAACGGTTGAAGACAAAGGTTTTTGAATATAATTCTCCAGCTTATCAATGTCTTTCATTTGTTGCGCTTCTTTTAACAGCACCACTTTTCTTTCGCCAAACATTGGATAACCCATGCACGCATTTACAACATTTGCCCAGTCTGCATCTTTGCCATAAAAAATGGTAAGATTAAATGAAGCCTCGCTTTCGCTAAGCAAATTGTGCTCTGCATAATCAACCACTTCATCAATAAAAAATGGCTCTTCACCTTCCAACCAATACAATGGTTTGAATTTTTTTTGTTTCCAATCAGCAATAATTTTTTCTGCAGACATGTTTCAAATATAATTGAGAAGTCCGAAAGACCGCAAGTCAGAAAAGTCGGAAAGAAAAGAAATGACTCATTTCTTCTTCCGGACTTACAGACTAACCGACTTTCGGACTTTGCCACCATAAAATACATTAGTACAAGTGTGCGACGCAAGGAACGATGCCACGAAGTACAACTGCTGATAACAAAAAATTTCTTCCTACTTTCATCATCATGAAAAAAATTATTTCAATAACCTGCTGTATATTTTTTTTACTTGATGTGCATGCGCAGGCATATAAAAAATTACATTTTAATGCTATTGTTTGCGA
>JBDUBY010000422.1:0-16143 GCA_040003735.1 Parafilimonas sp. | reverse complement strand
GTAAGCGGCATTGCAGAACCTGAATGCTGGCCGAAGAATAATTCTTTTTCAGGTATATCTTCTGTGTCCCAAATTTGTTCGGAGAGCAAACTGTTATTGGAAAATGCTTCCATTGCTTGTATTAATTTCTTTGCTTCATTCATATTGCCTGCAGCAATTTCATAATGCGCTCTTTCGCCGGTTAGCAACGGCCATGCGCGCCCAATACCTGCGCCATCATAGGGATTACCTTCTTTATCTTCACCATATCCGTCATTATTATAACGATGCCAGCAATCACCATTTGGTGTTTCTACTTTCAGCATCGCATCAATTACTTTTATGGTATTTAAAATTTTAGGATCATCTGCTGCACGCAAACCAAATCTTACCAATGCCAATGCATCTACAGAAATCAATTCGTTTAATAATGTTTTGCCATCATCACCTTTATGATTTTTCAGGTCAATTGTTTTATCCGCTAATTCTTCGGCCGGTATATCAAAATATGGATTAATGCGGATATAATATCCTTCAACATTATATTTTTTTGTAAGCGAAGTGTTTGTTACATATGTCCAGTCTTCAATCTTACCATTCCAGTAGTCGGCAGTTTCGCGGCAATATACCGCTAACTCTTTTTCACCATTTTGTTCCGCTAAATCAGCGCCTGCAAGCAACCCTGCAATTTCAGTAGCTAATGTAAATGGCGTAAACCCTTTTTCTTCTTCCCATCTGTCTTCCTGTGTGTACGGGCCATTTTGTATAAGATAACGAATAGCCAGTTTTATAATAGGCCAATAGCGGCTCATCCTTTCTTTATCAACTGCATCATGCACATCGCATTTATCTAACAGTATAATTGGTAATGCTGTTTGATCCATCTGTATTCCTTTCCAGTGCGGTGTGCCTTCCAGCCACATATTTTGTGGCCAGCTTCCATCTGCTTTTTGCGTGGATAATAAATAATTCAAAATACGCAATGCATCGTTTTTTGTTTTTAATGCAAGAAAACCGCTTGCAGTTTCCACCAAATCCCGCGGCCACACAACATGATAACCGCCTTTATCATCATCACCTTTTATTTCGCCCCATGGTATAGAAAGGCTTGCGATAACGCCGCCGGGAAAAGCTTTTGCTTCATGCATTCTTAATACGCTTGCACTTACTTTAAAAATCTTTCCTTTCAAATCATGCAATCCTTTAAACCATTGTTCCCAGTTTTTTATGTATGTTTTTTTTGCTGACTCGAAGCCTTCCAATAAACTTCCCCATGCATGGCTTGCGGCTTCTGCAGGATTTCTGCCAAAACTTATTGCCAATAAAAAATTGCCGCTTTTTGATACATCAATTTCGCCGGTTAATGCAATGTTCCCGTTATCTGCATTGGCATATTCCCATTCCATTTTTTTATGCTTGTTTATGTCTGTCCATCCATCAGAATTACCTATGTAACCAACCGAACGTTTAAGCCAGGGTGCGGAACATGCAATGGCTAAACATAAATTTTCACTTTGTGCAAACAACATAGGAATGGCTTTGTACTCATCCGTCCAGCCGGTGTTATTATCACCTTTATTATTTAAATGCGGGGCCAGCAGTGCATATAAATGCAACGTGTTTCCGCTGCCTTTTTTAAAACTTACATTTTGTAAAACCGTATTTCTGAAAGGATCTACTATTATTTCTTTTTTTATCTGGTATTTTTTATCCGGGCAGGTATTTGTAATTTGATATGCAGGAATGCCCGGCTTAATTCTTTTTATAACATGAGTGGTATCTCTTTTTTCTTCAGAAAAAAATTCTTTGCCGTCAGCCACCAAAAATTCCATGTCTCTTACACAGGCAATATCTTCTCTTGGAAAATATATTTCATTAAGTACGCCGTGGCTGGTTGTAAATGCTACTGCTGAATCTGAATTTAATGCTCTGCCAATTCCTGATTTTGAACTTGATGTCCATTTTGCTTTAACACCTGGTGCACCAGGTGCATTTTTATGTTGCATATAAATATTAATTTTTATGAATCGTAATTATTAAAAATTATTTTATAAATCATTGATAACCTTATTTCTTTTTATTAAAAGGATTTTATTGAACCCACACTGCAGAGATGAACAGTAATTGAATTGCAAAAGGCTTGCCACCTGTTTTTAGAATATAATAATTATTAGACTGGAATATTTTAAGAAGAGAAAGAAGTGACCCCGCAGATACATTTCTCGAACTATTTTGTATAGAGGATTTAAAACGATTGGCAAAATTATTTGCTGCTTAAAGTGTCTGCGTATCAGAACAACAATTAGCTAAATCACGTTCGGCCCAACTGTATCGAGGGTTCGAATCACCCTTACCGCTGGAATATTTATCAAAAAGTATCAACCTACAAATCATTGAGTTTGAAGTGCGCCTTACACCAGTTAAGAAATCTTGTAAAAACATTCTTGCGCACTTTAGTGCTGTAAATAAGGTATTAACCTGTAGACTTCCAGTGTTACTATTGGTTAATCCGTATTGCATTATTTCGAATTTTGTTATGCAAATTATAATCTGTGACTCTTTATATTTTTTATCGCGTCGGAAATTCTACATGGTTTTAATCATGTTTGCATGATATTTAAATCGAAATTCACAACCTCATTTGAATTTCATATAAGGCGTCGAAATTTATTGCCTGTTATTTAGTTAGATCGGATATTATTTAACCTTGATGTGATTAGCAAAATTGCTCCTGTAAACAAACATATTGCTGCACTCCATAACAACCACGGATAAATGTGGCTTGTGGTTTCAAATAAAATTCCTACACCCTGAAACAAAAGAACAATTTCATTTAAAAGAATAGCAGAAGAAAAAAAGACAAGCGCAAATTTGGTAATGAATTTTTTTGTATTGAAGGCTTTGAGAGAACAATAAATGGATAAAATAAAAAACGTTACAAATCCTAAAAAAACCAAATGCAAAAAACCGATGATTGCAGGTCTGTCGCCAAAAACAATTTTTGCTAATTGAGGAATAATGGTACCCGCCTGCAATATCATTTTTATAACAAAGGCAATCATGGAA
Source organism: Parafilimonas sp. (assembly GCA_040003735.1). Classification (GTDB taxonomy): domain Bacteria; phylum Bacteroidota; class Bacteroidia; order Chitinophagales; family Chitinophagaceae; genus Parafilimonas. Next base: position 13,098 of record JBDUBY010000422.1, on the reverse strand, counting down.
AAATTCCACAAGGTTTTTGCAAATGATGCAGGCGGATGAATAAAGATTTTCTTTTCTGAAAACAACATTCTAAAAAACAAAACCAAAGAAAGAATAATTAATGCGCAACCAACAAGAGAAATATACCAATATAAATTTTGATAAGACTTTGTAAATAAAGACATGAACACCGATGGTACAACTGAACAACAAAGCAAAACCGAAAACTGGCGAATAATTTTTTTGGTTTTATCCGTAGCATAAGGAATCAGGCGATTAAAAAACAATGCGAAAACACTTAGCGTAAAAAAACCATTGTACTGAAAATGCAAATAGATATACAGCGCGTTTTTATACAACAGGCTGTTGTAAAAATTAGCAATAAGAATATAAGAAATTAAAGCCGGGCCAATAGTTGATATTACAAAATAAATTAGCGCAAAACATGCAAGCAAACGAACTGTTTTATGAACATTTGCTTTGAATAAATCTTTTATAAAAATCCAGCAAAAAATATAAGCAACAACTAAAAACAGCGTAGAAAAAAATATGGAAAGTGCAGCATAACCTTCAAACGGAAATGTAGCTGCCATACCTAATGAAGTAATTTCAATGCCGGCTAAAAGCCATTGATAAATTTTTTTATTGCGGTAATTTTCCGGCAGCACTTCATATACTAACAACATAAAAAGTGCAAGTGTAACCCAACCGCCAAACGCGAAATGAGAATGTGCGCTTAAAAAACTTCTGTAGTCAATCCATGAAACAGAAAAAACAAATGCCGTACGCAACATCGTTCCAAAAAAAGCAACGATGCAAAGGTTAGCAAGTGTGAGCGTGATCCATAAACCCTTTCTTTTTTCCATGCTTTTAAGAAATTAAAAACAGGTGTTTCATACTTTCAAAGCATGAAACACCTGTACTGCCTGTGATAGATTAATCAGCCACAAACATACCGGCAGCACCCATTTCTGCATCGGCAAAAGAGTGGTCAACAAATGTATATCTTCCTTTTTCAGGTATCACAAATTCCACTATCGCACTCATTGCCGGCGCAAGATCAATTACATCCATTCCTTCCAGTTCATTCTTCGGGTTTCCTTCAATCCAAACCTTATCGAAAATAGTTCCTATCACATGAAAACTGCTTGCATTATTTGGCCCGGCATTCAAAAGATATAAGCGAATTCTGTCGCCTGCTTTTACATGAATAGGATGCACCACATATTGCCCCGGTTTACCATTGAATGCAACAAACGTTGGCGTTTTTTTCATGGCTAACGTTGTATCAGGCGTATAAACATTTCCGTTTTGTTTTAAATAAAATTCATTTTGAATTAAAGCAAATTCATGGTCCACTTTTCCCGGAAAACCATCTTTGGGATCAACGATAACCATTCCAATCATTCCACTAATCATGTGCAGTAAAACCATTGGCGTGCCGCAGTGATACATAAACACGCCGGGATAATTTGCAGTGTATGTGAAGCTGATAGTTTCGCCCGGATTTATGCTGCGCCATTTATCTGCAGGATTTACCATGCCCGCATGAAAATCTATGGAGTGCGGCATTGGTTGCATCGTCATGCCTGCGGGCATTGCTTCGTTTGATCTATCCGTCATAGAAAATTTTACGGTTTGCCCAACACGAATATGCAATACCGGCCCGGGCAACGAATCACCAAACAACCAACCTATAAACGCAACATCATTTTTTACATGAAATAATTTATGTCTTACATCAAACTTTACTTCAACCGTATCGCCATCCTGAATGGCCGGAATATTAGGCGCATAAGCCAACGGGCCTTTTATGGCACTATCAGTATTCGGTGTTGTGCTTATTTGTGCTTCAGGCGCACCTAAAGCCATTTTTGAATCGTTTGCAGAATTGTTGTTGTTTGAATTATTATTGTTTGTACATGCTGTAAAGAAAAGCGAGGCTAATAACAGGGTTTGTATTTTCTTCATATAAATATTTTATTTTTAAAAGAACATTATACAGCTTCTATTTCCTCGTACATTTTTATAGCATTGGGAAACAAAATATTATTTTCCAAATGTACATGCTGGTGCAGGTTTTCCTCAAATTCTTTTAATTCCATTAATGTTATACGATGCGTGGTGCAGGCCGTTTCTACAGGCGTATAATTATTGGTGATGGTTTTTAATATTTCCATCAATGCTCCGGCTTCAGCATGCTCGCTTTCCATTACCCTAATAGGTGCGAGAATATTTTTTGTAGTGGCTTTATTTTCTTTATAACATTCTTCCACGCTTTTTATCCGGGGAAATAAAACCGTCTCTTCTTTTTGCATGTGCTGCAATAATTCCTGCTGCAATAAATTAAACGTTTGTACGCCCGTATTAATCCATTCAAATTTATCAGCATGCTTCTGTTGCAGTTTAGCTAAATGCTGTTGAATTTGAGGTACTATTTGTTTTACATAATAATGATGATGAACAAGAATATGAGCGATTAATTCATCGGCTGTCATCTCAATAAAAGGCTTTTGTATCGCGCTTAGTTGTGCGGGAATTTTTTCCAGCTCACCTAAAACTGTTGCTACATCAACATTATTTTCTTCACATGCTTTTTGTAAAGTGCGTTTGCCTTTACAGCAATAATCAAGATTATATCTTTCCAAAACAGGCACCACATTATTTTGTTTAGCAACTATTTCGCCTAACGTTTGATTAACAAAATCGTTCATAATATTTAATTTATGCAAAGTTGCCTTGCGATTGTTGGTGCAAGTATGAGCAGAATCATAAAGCGGCATGATAATAAACAGGAAAATTGATTGCAGCTATTTTTCTTTTATCCAAAAAGCATCATGCCATCCTTCTTCATGTTCTGCTGAAAAATGTTTCGATGCTTCTTCAAGCTTGTTATACAAAACATTTTTTTCAATGAAAGGAAAAAGCGTTCGTTCTTCAAATCGTATATGGCTTTCCAGCAGGTTGGCAAATTCTGTTATTTTATCTGCAGAAATTGTATTGGCAGATATTTCAGCTCCAATTTCTTTTATGGATGAATGTTCATTTTCCGCACGCAAACGTTGTGCATCATCTTGCGGCAATAAACAAAACAAATGGCTTTCTTCAACTGAAAAATGATGCAGGATTTGTTCATTAAAGAAATGCTTAATAAATTTTTGAATGCGCATCAACTCAACATTCAATTGTAAACCTTGCTTTATTTTCCAGGTTAATAGTAAATTAAAATGATGGTCTTTTGAAAGTTCTTTTAAAGCTTCACTTCGTTTGATGGGTTTATTTTCTTCCATATATGCAAAGGTGATTAATTATTAAAAATTCAAACATGGTTTGGGTTTTGTAATGGTTCAATCCAAATAAATTTTTCGCTTTACCAGTTTAACCTTGCCTTTTTTTTCTAACTTTTTTACAGCTCGAATTACGGTTTCAACACGTAAGCCTGTAAGGTTTGCAAGCTCTTGCCGGGTTAAATTTACCATGAATTCTCCCTGCGATTTCTTTTCATTATTTTTTAAATAATTGAATAAAGCAAGCAACAGGTGTTCAGGCGTATGACCTGATATTTCTTTATTCAATAATGATTTAAAACGTAATTTTTCAGCAAGTGTTTTTGTTAGTTCGAAGTGAAGGCTAAAATTAGTTTTCAGCAATTCTAAGAACCGCATTTTTTCAAGCCGCATAACAGTTATATCTGTCTCCGCAATTGCTGTTGCAGGATAAATGTTTTCGTCCGTGAAAAGCGGAAGCTCGCCAAAGCTTTGTCCGGCATAAAAAAGACCTTGTATAAACTCCTTACCGCTTTCGTGGCTGTTGATCATCTTTACTTTCCCTTCAGTAATCAGAAAAAAATAAGCTGCTTTATTGCCTTCAAAAAAAATAATTTTTCCTTTTGAATACTTCCGTTGCGCCGCACCGTGGTTAATCAAAATACCAGCGTTAATCATCGTGGCAAATTAGAATCGCAACATTAGTAAAACATTGATTTGAATCATCAGCATATATGATTCAAATCATCTTTTAGATTTTCCTTTCACACGTCTTTTGTACAGCAAAAAACAATATGAAAAAATATTTAATTCTTGGTTGCATCATCATTTTTTTATGGGCTTGCGGTGGCGGTGTTCGTTCTGTTCCTGATAATAGCGTTGCTTCTTCATCTGCAAATGCTGCATCAAATACAGAAGCAGATGATGCAAAAGGCATCGGAAAGTTTACGCATGTTGATTTGCCGGTAACAATTGATAAGTCAATGGTTATGGCAGGACAAAAAACTTATGATTTAAAATGTGCTGCCTGCCATCATTTAGACGGAACAAAATTAGTTGGGCCGGGGTGGCACGGTGTTACGCAAAGAAGAAAGCCAGAATGGATATTAAATTTTGTTACCAATACAGATGAAAATCTTGATAAAAATGCGCAGGCAATGAGCTTGCTTGAAGAATGCATGGTGCGTATGCCTAACCAAAGTCTTTCGGATGATGATGCGCGCCAAATTTTAGAATTTATGCGCAACAACGACACTAAATAACCATACCAATAATTAATTCAAAATACATTATGAACTACTATCTAAAAGCTGCATGCAACTTATTGTTTGCTACGGCTATATTGCTTTCTTCATGCAAACCTAAAAATGCAGGCAGCATGGTAAGCGGCGATGCTGCACAAAAAACTTATGTGCCGCCAGGCAAGTATGATGAGTTTTACGATTTTGTTTCCGGCGGATTTAACGGGCAGGTTTCCGTTTATGGTTTGCCATCGGGAAGATTGCTTCGTTTAATTCCCGTTTTTTCTGTTGACCCGCAAGATGGTTACGGCTATAGCGAAGAAACAAAACCAATGTTGAATACCACGCATGGATTTGTGCCCTGGGACGATCAGCACCATCTTGAGTTATCACAAACAAATGGTGAAATTGATGGCCGCTGGCTTTTTGCAAACGCTAATAATACCCCGCGCATTGCACGTATAGATCTTAAAACATTTACCACTGCAGAAATTATTGAAATACCAAATAGTGCGGGCAATCATTCTTCACCGTTTATAACAGAAAATACGGAGTACGTTATTGCAGGCACTCGCTTTAGTGTTCCTCTTGGAGATTCCCAAGATGTTTCTATAGATTCTTATAAAAAGAATTTTAAAGGAACAATAAGTTTTCTAAACGTTGATAAAAGCAGCGGCAACATGAGCATTGCTTTCCAGCTTTTAATGCCCGGTGTAAATTTTGATCTTTCTCATGGCGGAAAAGGACCAAGTCATGATTGGTTTTTCTTTAGTTGCTACAACACAGAGCTGGCGCATACGCTGCTTGAAGTGAATGCTTCACAAAATGATAAAGATTTTATTTTAGCCCTGAACTGGAAAAAAGCAGAAGAATATATCAAAGCAGGCAAAGGCACCAAAAATTCCTGTAAGTATGCACACAATATTTATGATGAAGCAACGCACAGTTCTCATTCAGAAATATTGAATGATGTATTGCAATTAGACCCTACCCAATTTAAAGATGTTTGCTATTTTATTCCCTGCCCTAAATCGCCGCATGGTTGCGATGTTGACCCAACCGGCGAATATATTGTTGGCAGCGGAAAGCTTGCTGCACTAATACCCGTTTTTTCTTTCACCAAAATGATAAATGCAATTAAGAATAAAGAGTTTGACAGCAGCTATGCAGGCATCCCCGTTATTAAATATGAAGCCGCTTTATATGGTGAAGTAAAGAAGCCGGGACTTGGGCCACTGCACACAGAGTTTGATGGAAAAGGCAATGCTTATACTTCGATGTTTTTATCTTCTGAATTGGTAAAATGGAATATTAAAAGCTTGCAGGTTCTTGACAGAGCGCCGACTTATTATTCAACCGGGCACTTATCAATTCCAGGTGGCGATACAAGAAAGCCAAATGCAAAATATGTAATTGCATATAATAAAATAACAAAAGACAGGTATTTGCCTACTGGCCCTGAACTGGCACAAAGCGCACAGATTTTTGATATAACCGGCGATAAAATGAAATTGATTCTTGACTTTCCAACTATTGGCGAGCCGCACTATGCGCAGGCTGTTGAGGCAAGTTTAATTTCGAAGAACTCGGTAAAGTTTTATAAGATTGAGGAAAATAAAAATCCTTATGTTTCTATGGGTGAAAAAGCAACAAAAGTTACACGTAATGGAAAGCGTGTTGATGTGTATGCAACTACAATCCGGTCACATATTTCACCCGATAATATTGAAGGAGTAAAGTTTGGAGACACAGTTTATTGGCATGTAACCAACCTTGAACAGGATTGGGATGTTCCGCACGGCTTTGCAGTAAAAGGTGCTAATACTGCAGAACTTATAGTTATGCCAGGCGAAACCTGTACACTAAAATGGGTGCCTGATAAAATTGGAATATTTCCTTTTTACTGCACAGATTTTTGCAGTGCGCTGCACCAGGAAATGCAAGGTTATATAAGAGTTTCTGCCCCTAACAGCAATGTGCCCATTAGTTTTTCGCTAGGAAAAAATAGTACAGATATTCCGGCAACACCAGGTCCTTCCAAATAAAAAATAAAATCTATAAGGTCTCAAAAACCTTATAGATTTCTTACAGTTATGAAACCAGATTTATTAACATCAAGAATTGTCTTACCAAGAATCATTCTTGCATTTGCTGCAGGCTTATTAATAAGTTCTTTATTCTTACCCATTTGGAGAATAGATTTAATAGCGCCGCAATATCCTGAAGGTTTGGGCCTGAAAATCTTTGCTTCAAAACTTGGCGGCGATGTAGATATAGTTAATGGATTAAATCATTACATCGGTATGCAAACTTTGCATGCCGAAAATTTTATTGAGTTTACAGTGTTACCTTATCTCATCATTTTTTTGATTGTTTGGCAGATGCTTACAATTTTCATTAACAAAAAAAAATGGTACTTAATTAATGCAATTATTTTTATTGTGCTCGCGGTTATTTGCATGGCAGATTTTTACCGGTGGGAATATAATTACGGTCATAATTTAAATCCTGATGCACCTATCCAGGTTCCCGGCATGAGCTACGACCCGCCTTTAATTGGATATAAACAGTTATTAAATTTTAGCGCATACTCCATTCCCGATAGCGGTGGGTGGACGTATATCGGTGCAGGCGTTTTAATTGTACTTTCTTATCTTTTAGTTCTTCGGCCAAAATGGTTAGGCTTTAAGAACAAGCAGCTTGCATTCAAAAAAAATTATGCAGTTATTGCCAGTTTGTTTTTGATCTCTTTCAGCAGCTGTTCGCAAAAACCGCAGCCAATTAATTATGGTAAAGAAGTATGTAGTTTTTGCAAAATGACAATTATGGATAAAAGGTTTGCCTGCGAAATAGTAACACTAAAAGGAAAGAATTTTCATTTTGATGATGTGCATTGTTTAGTAAGTTATATGCATGAAAATAAAACGAATGAAAAAGATGTAAATATTTACGTAAACGATTTTTCAGGCAATCATAATTTTTTAAAAGCAAGCGAATCATTGTTTATAAAAGACACATCTTTAAAAACGCCGATGAATGGAAACGTTGCAGCATTTTCTTCTCAAACGCAGGCACAGCAATACGTTCAGCAGCATGGCTGTTCATTACTAAACTTTTCTCAAATTATTTCACGTTGATATTGTGCTAAAACTTTTCTTCATATTACCAATACTATTTCTTGCTAACTATTCTTTTTCATCTGTTATCCAGGTTGGAAAAAATAAGTCTTTTCATTCCATTCATGCAGCATTGCAAAAAGCAAATAATGGAGATACAATTTTTGTTGATGGCGGTGTATATGCAGAAGGCGAAATAAAAATCATAAAATCAATTAAACTGATTGGAAAAAATTTGCCAATTATCGACGCACAAAAAAAATGGCAGGCAATTTCTGTTTACGTAAACAATGTTTTAATTGAAGGCTTCGAAGTGCGAAACAGCGGCTATTCCAGTATGTACGATTGGGCAGGAATAAAGCTTGTACAGTGTGATAGTTGCACCATTCAAAATAATATTTTAACGAACAACAATTTCGGAATTTATCTGCAAGCTTCCACCAATTGCATTATTGCAAATAATAAAATAAACAGCAACATAACAGATGAAATGTTAAGCGGCAATGCCATTCATTGTTGGAAGAGTTCTTACATCACTATAAAAAACAATAATGTTTCCGGTCATAGAGATGGAATTTATTTTGAGTTTGTTACAAACTCAATCATTCAAAATAATTATAGTCATAATAACATTCGCTACGGCTTACATTTTATGTTTTCGCATAACAACAGTTTCATCAAAAATATCTTTCAAAAAAATCCTTCGGGCATTGCGGTAATGTATAGTCATGGCGTAACAATGACCGGCAACCGCTTTGAGGAAAACTGGGGCAGTGCCGCTTACGGAATTCTAATGAAAGATATTAGCGACAGTCACGTGATACATAACATTTTCCGCAGCAACACAATGGCAATTTACCTGGAAGGTGCAAGCAGAATTTTAATTGAAAAAAATCAATTCATCAGCAATGGTTATGCAATGCGCGTTTTGGCAAACTGCAACGATAACACAATCAAACAAAATAATTTTATTTCAAATTCATTTGATATAAGCACGAATGGAACCATGCAATTAAATGTGTATAAAAATAATTATTGGGATAAATATGAAGGCTACGATTTAGACCGCAATGGCATTGGCGATGTGCCTTACAGACCGGTGAGTATGTATTCCATGGTAATTGAACAATCGCCTGCAGCACTAATGCTGCTTAGAAGTTTTTTGGTGAATCTTTTAGATAAAACTGAAAAAGTTGTGCCTGCAATAATTCCCGAAGGTTTGATTGATAATAAACCATTAATGAAAAAGATTGCATTATGATCCATGTAAAAAATCTCACAAAAAAATATGGCAAAACCACTGCCTTGCAAAATGTAAATATTAGGTTTAAGAAAAGCGAATGCATTGCATTGATTGGACCAAACGGTTCAGGAAAAACAACGTTGATAAAATCAATTCTTGGTTTGGTGATTCCAACAGAAGGAGATATTTTCTTTAATGGAAAATCGGTTTTAAAAGAATGGCAATACAGAAAAGAAATTGGTTACATGCCGCAAATAAGCCGCTTTCCTGATAACATGAAAGTGAAGCAGCTTTTAGAGATGATGAAGAATGTAAGAAAAAATGAAGATCGTAAACTTGATGAAGATTTAATTCAGGCATTCGGCATTGAAGATATTTTAAACAAAACGATGCATTCTTTATCCGGCGGTACACGGCAAAAAGTAAGTGCGTGTATTGCATTTTTATTTTCTCCGCAAGTGTTGATTTTAGATGAGCCTACTGCCGGGCTTGACCCGCTTTCCAATGAAAAACTTAAACAGAAAATTGAAAAGGAAAAACAAAAAGGAAAGCTGATATTAATTACATCGCACGTACTAAGCGATTTGGATGATGTGGTTTCTCAGGTTGTGTATTTGCAGGAAAGCAAACTTGTTTTTCATAAAACAATAGCAGAATTAGAAACATCAACCGGCGAGCAAAAGCTCAACCGCATTATTGCAAGCATTATGAAAGAGTCACAGTTAATAAACGAAAACGCAGGTGTCTGACACTCTAAATCTTTTCCAATGAAGAACATTATTAAATATATTATACTCGATTTACTGCGTAACAAAATTATTATTGGTTATACTGTTTTCCTTTTTATACTATCAGCCAGCATTTTTAATTTGGGCGCAGATTCTTCAAAAGGCATTTTGAGTTTGCTGAATATCGTGTTGATTTTTTTGCCGCTTGTAAGCATCATTTTTTCAACTATTTATTTATACAATTCATCTGAATTTATCGAGCTTATGCTAACGCAGCCATTAAAAAGAAGAACAATTTTGTTGAGTGAATTTGCAGGTGTTTCAGCCGCTATGTTGTTGGCTGTTTTTATCGGCGTTGGCATTCCTGTAATTATATTCGATGGCTCAAACGCAGGCTGGTGGCTGATTATAGCTTCTTTATTTCTTACAATAATTTTTATTGCGCTTGCATTTTACGCATCTATTGCAACAAGAGATAAATCAAAAGGCATCGGCATTAGTATTCTGCTTTGGTTTTATTTTGCCCTGATTTATGATGGACTTGTGTTGTTTTTTTTGTTCAGCTTTAGCGATTATCCTTTAGAAAAACCGATGATTGCTTTGTGTGCCTTAAATCCTATTGATCTTGCCCGTATTGCTATTTTATTAAAGCTAGATATTTCTGCATTGATGGGTTATACAGGCGCTGTTTTCCAGGATTTTTTTGGCAGCAGCGAAGGTGTGGTATTTGTTATTTGCGCCTTAATGTTATGGGCTGTATTGCCTTGCTGGCGTGCGTTTGCGTTGTTTAATAAAAAAGATATGTAGATGAGTTGAACAATATATGTTCAACCAAAAACAATGCTGTTTAAATATTTTCTTGCGTGGTTCCTCATGCTTCCTGGCTGTTTTAAATGGAGCTTTGCGAAACCTCGGTTATCAAAAATATATTGGTGAGTTAACTGCCCATCAAATTTCAACACTTACCTTAATAATGTTGTTTGCATTTTACATTGGCTATATTATTATTCGTTTTCCGCCGGCTACATCAACCAGGCAATTGTAATTGGCACAATTTGGTAGCGCTTACATTGGTTTTCGAATTTGGATTGTCAGGCATAAAACAATTCATGGCCTGTTATATTTGCCAACTATAACTTAATGAAGGGAAGAATTTGGGCGCTGATACCGGTATGATATAAAATATATTATTTAAAATGTGATTGAAATCATATCTTAAAGCATTAATTAAAATTTTCTTTGTAAAAATTTCAGCTATGAAAAAGTATTTAATCCCTGGATGTATTATTGTTTTTGCCTGGGCTTGCGGAGGCGGCGCAGCAACTTCTTCTGAAAATGATACAACTTCTGCAAACACTTCAGCAAGTTCATCATCTTCACCAACAGCTTCTGCCAACGCGCAGGAAGATGCAAAAGGTGTTGGTAAGTTTACGAATGTTGACATACCGGCAACAATTGATAAATCCATGGTTGGCGAAGGACAAAAGATATATGATCTTAAATGTGCTTCTTGCCATCACCTGGATAACACCAAGCTGGTCGGGCCTGGATGGAAAGGCGTTACAGAAAGAAGAAAGCCAGAATGGATAATGAATTTTGTTACCAACACTGATGAAAACCTGGATAAAAATGCAACTGCGCAAACTTTGCTTGAAGAATGTATGGTGCGCATGCCCAATCAAAATCTTTCTGATGATGATGCAAGGCATGTACTTGAATTTATGCGCGACAACGACGCTAAATAACCTGCTTATTAAATAAATATTTTATTAGCAAATACATTAAATTTTTTGCCGGGAGTCTATAGCCCCCGGCAATGTTATTTTTACATTCTCTTACTATATTCAATAAAAATTATTTGTTGGCTTCAATTACATGGCTTCATTTGCAATACAGTTTATGGATAGTAGGTATGAATGCAAATATTAACGTGTTAGAATTTTATATGATTGTATAGTTGGCAATGCAGCAAAAATCAACAATTCAGATATATTAACCATAAAGCTCTTAAACAGCGATACGGGCTTTCAAAGAATCTTTCAGTAAAACAAAAAAAGAGTTCCGGAACTTTCAGATGCTTAAGTGCATTACAGTATGATGAATACAATAAAACAGTTTGAAGCTTTATTTGATTATGCAACCATCGGCATTGTTGTAACAAACAGCAAAGGCGATATTATCAACTTTAATAAACAGGCGGAAATTGACTTTGGATATACAACAGAAGAAGTGACAGGTAAGCCGATAGAAATATTAATACCCCCATCGTTAAAAATAAAACACGAGCACTACCGGGATGGTTATTACGAACACCCTTCTCCGCGTGCTATGGGGCGTGGAAGAGATTTGTTCGCGCAAAAAAAAGATGGTAGTGTATTTCCGGTTGAAGTAAGCCTAAGTAACTACACAATTAATCATGAGCTTTTTGTAATTGCTTTTATAATTGATATAACTATACGCAAGCAGCATGAATTAATGGTTGTAAAACAGAAAGAAGAGCTGGAACAGGTTACTGCAGAAATAAAAAAGTTAAATACCGGTCTTGAAAAAAAAGTAGAAGACAGAACAAAAATGCTGCGCGAAACTTTAACGGCACTTGAACAATCGAAAGAAGAATTAAACGAGGTGCTGAAAGCAGAAAAAGAATTAGGGGAATTAAAATCAAGATTTGTATCAATGGCTTCGCATGAGTTTAAAACACCGCTCAGCATTATTTTATCTTCTTCTTTTTTGCTGGAAAAATACAACGATATTAATGCGCCGGATAAACGCTTAAAACATATTGAACGCATAAAAACCGCTGTTGGTGATATGAAGTTGATTTTAGACGATTTTCTTTCGCTGGATAAACTGGATGAAGGCTTGGTAAAATCAAACATTGAAACGGTAAGCGCAACAGATTGTATGATAGAAATAAATGCGGTTATTAATGAAATGCAGGTAAATTTAAAGCAGGGTCAGCAAATGATCTTTGTACATAACGGCGATGAAAATGTTGTACTTGATAAACACCTTTTAAAGAATATTTGTATCAACCTGCTTTCAAATGCTATTAAATTTTCACCCGAAAATTCAATTATAGAAGTGAAGTGTATAATTACAGAAAATGATTTCATTCTAAACATTAAAGACAAGGGCATTGGTATTTCGCAAGAAGACAAGCAACATTTATTTGAAAGATTTTTTAGGGCGAAAAATGCTTTTAATATACAAGGTACTGGTTTGGGTTTGCATATTATTGGCAAATATCTTGAACTAATGAATGGCTCAATTGACATTCAGAGTGAGCTGAATAAAGGCTCTGTTTTTACAATTCACATTCCCCAATAAGAATTCTATGAAAAAAATTTTGGTTATAGAAGATAATGATGAAGTAAGAGAAAACATTGCCGAAATTCTTGAACTTTCAAGCTACAATGTTATCACAGCAGAAAACGGAAAAGCCGGCGTGGAAGCTGCATTAAAAGAGGTTCCGGATTTAATTATATGTGATATTATGATGCCGGTATTAGATGGTTACGGTGT
>JBDUBY010000261.1:0-46389 GCA_040003735.1 Parafilimonas sp. | reverse complement strand
GCGCAAAATTAATCATTCAAAGCATTGATCATAGCTTGTACTTCAACTTCATCAGCAATATAAACATGGCCATAATCATTCACTTCTTTGTTGATATAAGTAACAGGATTTGGCGCCATTTTTCTTGCGGATGAATGAAATTCTTTTGCGCCGCTTTCTTTTTTAAGCGTTGCAATGTTGGATGATTTTACGCCGGCGCCAGGCATTATAATAATTCTGTCACCCGCCTTTTCAACCAGTTTTTTTAGAAGATTTGCAGCATCAGGCGCAGCCGCTTTCTGTCCGGATGTTAGAATACGTTCGCAACCGCAACTAATAATATCTTCCAGTGCTTTAAAAGGTTCCGGCGCACAATCAAAAACACGATTGCAAGTAACGCCCATTGGTCCAGCCCATTCAACAATACGTTTTAATCTTTCTGTATCAATCTCAGAATTTATTTTAGATATACCAACTGAAATTCCATCACAACCTAACTGTTTGCATACTTCAATATCATCCTTTAAAATGGCAAACTCTTCATCACTATAAAAATAGTTGCCAGATCTGGGGCGTAAAATCGGGTATAATAAAATTGAAATTTTTTCTCTTACAAGTTTAATCGTTCCATAGCTTGGTGTAGTGCCGCCTTCAATTGGATTGTCGCATAATTCAACACGGGCTGCGCCGCATCGTTCTGCAATTATGCATGATTCGATATGAAATGCACACACTTCGAGTATTGCTTTATTTTCCATTTTGGTTTGCTTTTATTTGAGTAACTATTCGCTTTGAATTAATTAAGCTTGATGGAAATAATACCATCACTATTATTTATCATTGCTTCTTCCTTATTATTATTATTATCAGTTAAGGTTACTTTTTTTCCATTCACCATTATATAATTTTTCAAACCAGAAAATTTATGAAAAATGAGTTTCACCTGTTGAAATTTGGAAACAAAATTTCCTTCTTTCTTATTTAGTGTTATTACTTTTTCCTCAGGATCCCAGCTAATATTTCGTGTGTAATAACTTCCATCCTGGTACTTAAACGTACTGCCATCATCTTCATAGTAAGTGAAATTGTTTTTGGTTTTACCAAACCAAATATTCAGTTCTAATATACCATCACCTTTTTGTGAAGTATATTCTACCGGCGTCTGGATAGGAATTATCGCCCCGGCTTTTATAAATACCGGTAAATCATTCATGGGCGCTGCAACATTTATTTCCTTTCCTCCTTCCATCGCTTCTTCAGTAGAATTGCGATACCATAATCCTTCAGGTAAATATATTTGCGCAGAATCTGCTGTACTAACAACAGGAGCTACCAGGATATCATCGCCACATAAAAATTCTTCCTGGTATTTGGTTTCATATACCATTTTATCAAAAGAGTAACTATAAGGTAACGCTTTTAAAATAGGAATTCCATTTTTTGATGCCTGGTAAAAAGCGGAATACAGATAAGGCAGCAATGCATATCTGTAGCGAATAGATTTTCGTAATTCATCTCTTACAGGTGCATCGAAGGCATAAGGTTCATGCGGCTGAAGATTAATTTCATCCGCATTACTTCGGTTTATATAATGGTTTATAAACAGCGGCATGTAAGCGCCAATTTGCATCCAGCGTTCCATTAATTGCGGAGTTGGATTACCTACAAAACCGCCTACATTCATACCAACATAGGAAAGACCGGTAAGGTTCATGCTGAGACACATTCTTATATCCATCATCATGTGCATATCAGTAGCCTGGTTATCCCCTGTCCACATTGATGCATAACGCTGGATACCTGAATAAGCGGAGCGCGAGATATTAAAAGGACGAAGACCTGTTTGATCTTTTACGCCTTCATAAGTAGAACGAGCCATTTGCAATCCAAAAACATTGTGCACCTGCTTATAGGCAAGTGAATTTTTCTTATCGCCAAACTGGATGGCGTTTGGTGTAATTTTTACAAGAAACGAAGGTTCATCCATGTCGTTTAAAAACCCTGTTATTCCATCGTTAGTATAAAATTTCAAATTATCTTCCCACCACTTTCGTGTATCCGGATTAATAAAATCTGTAAGATGGCTGGCGCCTGCCCAAACAGAACCGGTAAATAATTTTCCGTTTGGATAACGTGCAAAATGATTGCCCGCAACGCCTTCATCATATAATGTATAACCCTTTTCTATTTTTAAAGCAGGATCGAGAATAACATATAAATGAAAACCTATTTTTTTCAAAGAATCTACCATTCCTTTTGTATCAGGAAAGCTATCGCGGTTCCATGTAAACACTTTAAAATGATCCATGTAATCAATGTCACAAAAAATACCATCGCAGGGAATATGTGTTTGCCGGAATTTGTTCGCAACATTCAGTAAAGAAGTTTCTGACATATAACTATACCTTGATTGAATATATCCTAATCCCCACATTGGCGGCATAGTCATGCGTCCGGTAAGCGTTGTGTAATCACTTATAATACCAGCTATACTTGAAGCACCAAAAAAATAATAATTCATCTCGCCACCTTCAGCGCCAAACGAATAATATTGCCCGGTTCCGGCAAGATTAAAATCGAAAGTAGATTTATATGTATTGTCAAAAAAAATACCGTAGGTAAGGCTGTCATGAATGCCCATGTAAAATGGCATGGTTGAATATAGCGGGTCTGTATCTGGTCTAAACCCGGCTGCATCAACATTATAGTTTACCAACACTTGCCCGATGTGATTAATATCACCAGTTTTTTGACCAAGCCCGATGATCTTTTCATCTTTAAATAATTTACGGTAATCAGTTACTTCTGTTCCTGCCCAAAGTATGCCGAGTGTTTCATCATCTCCGGATAATAATTGGTTATTATTTTTTTTATAAAAATTAATTCTTAATGGTTTTTTTTCAACCTGGACAAGTAAGGAATCTGTTGAAAAAGTAATAGTTGTATCTGTTTCATTTAATTCGGAAATGTTTCCCTTTGGTTCAGAAATTACTGCATAAGACATCTCTTCTTTATTATTATCTTTTTGTACTCTTACCCGAATAATATTAGAACTGTAAGCAATAACATTTATTGATGCGTTTGTAGTTGTAACGGAAACTCCATTGGAAATTTTTTTAAACGAGAGGTAATTTCCCAACTGTTCAATACCCTGTTGCGCTTGCGATTTATTTACACAAATAACAAGTGACAAACTAATAAACGCAATAAAGAATTTTTTCAGATGAAGATGCATATTTGTAAACTTTTATTATAGAAGTAAATGCTTTAGCAGTGCGAGAATTAAAAAGAGTCTTATAAGCTGTTTGAATTTATAAGAATAGTTTATCATTCAGCGCGTCATTTCGACGATAGGAGAAATCTCTATCCAATTTTACTTAATCATATAGTGGAGATGTCTCGTTCCCCGACATGACGGGTTTATTAATTATTCAATAATTAAATTTAAACAGCTTCTTAATTGAATTAATTAATTACCGTTATTGGTTTAAATGCATAATTAACCCGAAGCGCGCCGCATTTTTCAGAAATTAATATGAAAAGTGCACACTGCTAAAACAGCTTATCCTTATTATTTTATAAACTTAATTTTTACTTGTAATAACTTTTTGCAGGAAAAACATCGGTTACCTTTTTGCTGGTTACAGAATACACAAAACCCGGTTGCAAACTAAAGCCGCCATATTCGCCATTTTTATTCAGCGCAATAAAACCAACCTGTATATCTTTCGTTTTTTCAGGGCTGCGCTGCACAATTCTTTCAACAGCTTCCCTGCACGCATCTTCAGGGCTTTTTCCCTGCCGCATTAATTCAACAACAAGATGAGAACCCACAATACGAATTACTTCTTCGCCAACACCGGTTGATGTTGCTGCACCAATTTCATTATCTACATACAAACCTGCGCCAATAATTGGCGAGTCGCCAACACGCCCATGCATTTTATAAGCAAGGCCGCTTGTAGTACATGCACCACTTAAATTTCCGTTTGCATCCATCGCCATCATACCAATAGTATCATGATTGTCTTTGCCACCGGGCATGGGATCAGTTTTCTTATCGTACAACCTGTTTTCAATATTCATTTCAGGTTTATAGTTAGAAGTTTTCAACCATTCTTTCCATGCTTTTTCACTTTCGGGTGTAAGCAGGTTTTCTTTTTTGAAACCGTTAGCCATTGCAAACTGAAATGCACCTTCGCCAGCTAAAACTATATGCGGCGTTTTCTCCATTACCAAACGCGCAACAGATATTGCGTGAACGATATTTTCCAAACACATTACAGAACCGCAGTTATAATTTTCATCCATGATGCATGCATCCAGTGTTACATGCCCGTCACGATCGGGCAATCCGCCAATACCAATTGTTTGATTGGTAGGATCGGCTTCCGGAATTCGTACACCGGCTTCAACAGCATCGAGCGATCGGCCGCCTTTGCTTAAAATTTCCCATGCGCCAATGTTTGCTGTTTTACCAAATTCCCACGTAGAAACTACAACAGGACTATCTTTTACAACATGTATTTTTTTATTTTGTGCGATGATATTTGTGCCGCTTAATGCTGCTGCAGAACCAAGTGCTGCTGTTTGCAAAAACTTTCTTCTTGATGATGACATGATAAAAATTGATGTTTGAATAATTTATTTGAATGGAACATCAACGTCTATATTTTTTGCCGGCGTCACAGTTTGCACATTATCATTATTTGCCCAGCTTTTTTTATAGATCATGATGTTTGCAGGCAAGGTAACATTATCTAAAAATTCAAGATGCAATTTTCCTGCATCGGCATCTTTATTAACAACAAAACTTAAATTGATTTTTCCATACGGTGTAAGAATGCCATTCAATTTCGTAACAGCATTTGCTCTTGCCCATTTTGCAGGCATGCTTTCAAACAAATGCAAATCTTTTCCATGATCAAGTTCAATCATGTGCACTACCATTCTTATAAATTCTGCGCTTGCCCAATTGTGTGGCATATCACCTACTTCGTCATTGCCTTTGCCTTGCGGTTTTTGCTCTTCGCGCCAAACCATTGTTGGCGATGAATGATTGCCAAAATCATATAACAGTTGCGGCACTTTTTCGCCTTCGCCCATCCACTGCAATGCATGAGCATAGAATGATGTAAAGTATGTCCATAAACCACCAGTCATCCAGCCTGTGCTTATCACCAGGCCTTCTTCTTTATGATTGGCTAACATGTCTGTAGTTTCTTTACCAATTTTATGTGCGGTTGAATCTGTATCGAAAACCTGGCCCGGGTAAACGCTTTGACAAAATGCCCATTGTCCTCTTTGCGGAAACTGGCATTGTTCGTTATTTATCATCACGGGCAAATACGCACTTCCAAATTCATCTTCACGTACATCGTTAACAGCCTTCGCCATAAAGTTGTGGTATAATGTATCATAATAACGTTGCCATTCTGCGGCTTCATCATTTTTGCCTAACCATTTTGCAGCGTTGATCGCCCACTTCATTCCGCCTAAACAATATTCAGTATTAGAGTAATCATCACCATGCTGAATGCCGCCATCAACATTGCCATCAGGCAATAAACCATAATAAGATTTTGTGCTATCCTGCATAGCAAGTGCGCGCAAATAATTTATACGTTTTATGCAACCCTGAATAACACTCCAGTTTTTTTCAAGCCAGGGTTTATCCTGTGTTAACATAGCATGGCGCGTAAGCATAAATAGCACCAACCCATTCTCTTTATGAAAAGTTTCAATCATATCGAAGCCACCACCGGGCAATTGATAATGCGTTAAATAATCTATGCAACTGCGCACATCATCTACATAACCCAACATGGTTGCTACTTCCAGCAAATAACTTCCATCAGCCAGCCATAAACCACGGTAAATTGTTGGACCAACCTGGAAAGATTTATTGCCTTTGCGTATATCTCTTGCCTGGAAAATATTTCTTAATGATGATTCAACAATTGATTGCACGCCACTATCGGGAACGGAGATTGCGTTTGCAGAAGGACAATTTTTTTGCCACCATGCAATTGCTGTTGCTTCTTCTGTTGATAACGTTTCAACACTTGCCGCATATTTTGTTCCGGGTGCAAAAAAACGGCTTACCGTTACAGCCATATCTTTTTGCTCGCCTGCTTTTAATTCAACTGGTTTTAGATTGATGGAATATGCATTGGTTGAATCGGTGTCAACTGTAGAAATTGCATCAGAAGTTGACAGCACTGTTTCTGAACCAATATTTATTTCATTATTCAGATTTTTAAAATCTTCAATGCCGTTATATTTTATTACAGGATAAAATGTTTTGTTTTCTGATGAAGTATTTTTTAATGAAATCAATGTTTGATAACGGCGTTCAGGCATTCTTACATACGCGCAACGTGCATACAATGCAGCTTTATTATCTTCTTTGCCCGCAATAATGGAAGCCGTGTTTGGAACTGAACCATTAAACAACCATAAGCCGTTTACAATAGCATCTCTGTCTTGCGCACCGGGTTTATTGCTAACAACAATTGTTAAGATGCCATCGTTGTTTGAATCTTTTGCAGCCAGCGTATAAACGCCCGGTGTATGTGCACCGAAATCAGCAACGGGATCAACATCTTTTTGCGGCGAACCTTCAACATAAATGCGCATTGGGCGTGTGCCTGCTGTATCATATTTGCCTTCGCAAAAACCTAACACCGCATTAAATGTTGCGCCGGGTTTTACTTTAATGTGAAACTCAATAATGCCTTCACCAGATAAACCTTTTATGCCATAAGCCACATCATAAAATGCAGAATCGCAGAGCTTGTTTGGTTTGCTCCAGTTAAATTCTGAACGGCGGCTGTCATATCTTTCAATACTATTTAAAGCCTGTTCACCTGGAATTTGCAAGAATGTTTTTTGTGTGATGTTGATGCCATCTGATTCTTTTTGTGTTATCGTCATCGGCACCACTGCAGATTGTAATTGCTGGCTTTTCCATGTTGATGGTTCTTTACTGTCAAACATAATGGAGAAAGAAAAATCACGCGGCCCGTCGTAACCATAATCACCAAAAATCTGCCCTTCTTTTCCTACTAATGTTTTAACGGGATCATCAGGTAAACACATCAAAGTTTGCCACCATACCGGGCTGTATTTATGATCTATTTGCATAGTTGAATCCTGGCTGAAGCTTATAGCAGATGAAAATAATAAGCTGCTTACTAATAAAAATTTCAATGGTTTGAATGATATCATAACAAATGATTTATTATTTATGATGCATGAATTAATATGGCGCTATAAAAGCAATATTTATTTTTTACAATGATTTTGCCTGCCACTTTCAGCGTATAAAAGTGTTTGACCCGCTGTGTATGTAACAAACACTTGATATATCATTTCTGGTAATAGCCATTTTAAAAGCGCCATCCGATTGAACCTGTATTTTCATTTTTTTGCCTTGTTCATCCATCGGTGTTGCCATAAGGTTTACAACATGATGGTTGAAATGGAAATTGCTGCATCCTGTCTTGCTTGAAGAACGAATGGTCCAGTATATTTCGTTTTGCTGCGCATTGGCTTTTATGCCGATGGCATATTCAATTAAATACATAATGGGACCAATACCGCTCCAGCCTACAAAATCGTTTTTAACGGAAGTGCCATCTTCATGAAGGCCATAGGTGGTGCTGTCAGGCGAATAGTTTTCCCAGATGGTTCCTGTTTTTTTATACACTTCTGCCACCAAATGAAGATGCTTCATAGCAATTGTATAAGCTTCTTTATTGTAACCATAATTCTCCAGCCCGCGTATCACCACTGTATTGGTTGGCGCCCAAACAGAACCGCACCAATAGTTGCCGCTGGAAGAGAAACCTTTTTCATCGGCAGCCAATGTAGGCACCGGGTTTATTGTTCCAAATGTTGCCGGGTTTTTTAGTTGGTTAACCAACATCGCAGCGCGTTGAGGAGAAGCCACCTTCGCTAAAAGAGTCCAATACCCGGCTACAGTTTTTATATCGCCTTGCTTTTCATCAACAGTAAGGTCAGTATAGAACTGTTGTTTTTCATTCCACATTTTTTGGTTGATAAGCGTTGACAATGCCGCCGCTTCTTTTTTAAACATTTTAGCTTCTTTCAACTTACCGGTAGCGGAAGCAATATCAGCCATGTTCAAATCGAACAATATCATTTCAGAGGAAATGTCTATACCTGTTCCGCCAGATTTTAGCAATAGATTTCTCGGTGAGTTATCCATGCTTGCCCAATCGGTCATATACAATCCGTTGCCTTGCTTCAGGTATTTATCAAACGCTTCATGGTATTTTAGCAATGGCGCCCAAATGCGGAACAATCTTTCTTTATCACCTGTTACCAGGTAGCTTTCCCATTCAGCCCAGGCAAGTATTGGATGATCCATGCCATCTAATGTAAGTACCGGATTTGGCGTTGGAAGTGTTCTGTTTACATATTTTATATTAACTTTTTGAAGTTGATTGTTGCTTATATCATATCCCCAGCGGCTAAACAATGGCGCGTTTTCTGTATCAACCCACGGTTGATAATCCTTCCCGGTTTTGCGTACGATTTCCCTGCATATTTCTCCTGATTCGTGTTGCTTGATATAAAAATTATCAAGGCTGCAAATACCAGGCACTGCGGGGTAACCGTAATTGCAGAACATCGTCATAAAACCAGTGTCCCATAAAAAAATATTATCATTAAAAGCGGCATCAATAAACGGAGATATAAAGCCGCTTTCGGAAGTGGGTTTATTAAAATGCTTAAAGGCAAGTTCCCATGCTTTCCAATAAGTAGCCACAAGAAGTGTGTCTTCATCATACACTGGTGAAGGCAGGATATTTTTTGCAGATGACCAGGACGGAATTGAAGCCGGCTGTGCGCTTATTTTTGAATAGTACATTCCCTGCTTGTCCTGTTGCGCGAATAGCTTGCTGATTCCGCACGTAAGCACCAGGAAAGTTGAAAAAGTAAAATATTTAATATACCGCTTCATGTTTAAATTCTTTTGATTTAAAAAGGATTGGTTACATACATCAAGTTCTTAAAAGTGATTATTTATTTAATGCGGCGCAATAAAAGCGGTATCCATTTCTTCCAGGGTTTTGCCTTTTGTTTCTTTTACAACAGTTAAACTGAATATGAGATTGATTAAACTAAAAAACGCGAATGCCCAAAAAGTATAGGCAGGGCCTGCTTTTTCAAGCAGCCATGGAAAGAATTGACCAACAAGCCAAACAGCGATCCATAAAGCCATTGTGCAAACAGTAACTGCTTTTACACGCACATGCGTTGGAAATATTTCATTAATAATGATCCATGTTACAGGGCCAATTGAAAGGGCAAAACAAATAATATATACAAGCATCAGCACCAGCAGAAGAATGCCTTGCGTGTTGTTTGAATAAAAAAGATAACCGCACAGAATTAATGAAATGATAATGCCTGTTAACCCGATTTTCAATAAAAATTTGCGGCCATATTTATCAGCATACGCAATGGCAATTATGGTGGCTAAAAAATTTACAGAACCAATAATTACCTGGAACAATAATGCATTGCTTGTATTAATACCTGCAGATTGAAATATGTTTGGGCCATAATAAATGATAGCATTTATCCCTGAAAATTGTTGTAACACGGCTATTACAATTCCGATTATTAAAGGAATGCGTATGGATGGATGAAACAATGAAACAGATGCTTTTTCTGCTCTTTTTTTTGCATTTTCAATATCATTCAATTCTTTATCTGCAGCGGCTTTGGAACGAACAGTGTATAAAATGTTTTGTGCTTCGGTTTGCTTATTTACTTCAACCAGCCAGCGCGGACTTTCAGGCACTTTTATCAGCATCAATAAAAAAATAATTGAAGGAACACTCATCACCAAAAACATTCCACGCCATGGTTCTGCAAACAATTCGCTTGTACTATTATTTGATAGCGACAAAATATATGCGTTTGAAAAATAAGCGAGCAAAATGCCAAACGTTATGGCAAGTTGGTAAAATGCAACCATACGTCCTCTTTTATCTGCCGGTGCAAATTCTGATATATACATTGGTGAAATAACCGATGCCATTCCAACACCAATACCACCAATCATTCTTGCAGTAATTAATAAACTGAATGATGCAGCAAAGCCGCATCCAAAACCAGATATTAAAAACATGATGGCAGCGATGATGATAGATTTTTTTCGGCCAATTCTATCGCTGATAATTCCTGTTGTAAATACGCCGATGATGCTTCCCAACAAGCCGCTGCTCACCAGCCATCCTTCAGAAACTGTGCTTAAGCTAAACTGTGCTTTTACAAAACTAATAGCGCCGGAAATAACGGCTGTATCAAACCCAAATAATAACCCGCCAACTGCAACAGCAAGGCAGATATAGTTTGTTCGTTTAGTGAAATTCATAAGGCAATCGTGATTATAAATTATTATTCTGTTTCGGGACGTTTATAGTCATCTTCATAACGCTGAATATCTGCCTGCTGCCAGTTACCAAACGCAACTTCCAGCACGCGAACAGCAATATTTCCTTTACATGTTAAACGATGACGTTCATTTGCAGGAATCCAAATTTCATCACCTGCATTATAGTCTTTTATTTCATCGCCAACCTGCACTGTTGCGCCATCGTCAATTACGATCCACAACTCAGCGCGGCCTGTGTGTGACTGAAGACTTAAACGCTGACCAGGCAATACACTCATTAAACTCACAGTGCAATCTTCGTTGAATGCAAACTGTTTAAATGTGCCCCACGGTCTTGATACAAAAGCAACGTCTGGCTTTGCATCAGGAATTGGTTTGGTTACATATTCACTCATATATTTATGCTTTAAATCTTACAAAGGCTTTCAGCGTTGCGCATTCTTTTCCCTCACCTTCACCATGCGGACGAATCGTATATTCTTTCACTGATTCAGGAATGATAAACGTTTCAGCGTAATGAACAATAAATGGTTCAAATAAATTGGTTGGACTTTCAACAATAGCTTCGCAACCTTCAATCAAATTCAAAACATTTACACTTCCGTTGGTTTGATGAGGAACTGTTTTTGTGAACCAATGTCTTCTTGTTTCTATAAATTCAGTTTCATGCAAACCCGTGTATTCTTCGCGCCAGCCATCGCCACTTGCTATTTCTTTTATTGTATTGAAAAGATGTTGATGCGTCCATTCAGTTGTACGTGTCCAGTCAATAACTTTTTCACCATGTTTTATATTGATGGGGCGCGGTTTTCCATCCAAGCCTAATCTTCCCCAATCCCATAATTTAAAAGTGAAAATGTATGGCGTTGCGCTTATTTCAAGCACCATACTTCCCCTGCCTGAACAATGTATTGTGCCTGCAGGAATTAAAACATGATCATGTTTTTTTACAGGAATTTTGTTAACGAATTTATCTGCATCAAAAGGTTGTTTTCCTTGTTGCGCTTCGTTTAATTCAGCAATCATTTCTGTTGGTTCTGCATCATCTTTCAAACCTAAATAAACATAAGCGCCTTCATCTGCATCCAGCATATAATAACTTTCATCCTGCGTATAAAACATGCCGAATTTTTCGCGGATATATTCGTTTGTAGGATGAACTTGTAAGCTTAAGTTGCCGCCTTCAATCGTATCTAAAAAATCAAAACGTATTGGAAACTCTGCGCCAAATCTTGCTTCAACAACTTCACCTAATAATTCTTTTGGTTGTGCAAATACAACATTGATTGACGGTGTTTCAAAAACAATATTGCCGAACTGTAACAACAAACTATTTTCTTCGGGAACACCGTCAAAACACCATGCAAAGTTTTTTTCGTTCTTATCAAGATCACAATATTTTTTCATCCATTGTCCGCCCCACGGACCAGGATCAAAAAAAGGAACAACGCGAAACGGCTGATGCGATGTTTGTTTTAATGCTTCATTGAAAGTTTTGCCATCGATAATTTTTGGATTGTTTTTTTTAACTGTATCAACAACAAAATCCCATTTATGCATTAAACCGCGTTTATGTTTATCAACCACGCGCCAATCAACAAAATATGCTTGTTTGTATTGAAGTGAAGCTTTCAATTCTTTATTATTTACACCAAGATTACTTACCTCATTTCTGCGTTGACGAAGCTGCCCTTCCCATCTTGTCATATCAAAATAAACAAGCAGATCATATTGCGCTGCAAGTAATGTTGCACCAACTCCGTAAATAATTATTATACCTTTTTTTGAACTTATTTCTTCTTGAAATTTTTCAATCTTATTGCTATCAAAAAAATCTTTTAATGTAAGTCTAGTGATGTAACCAAACACCGCATCATCTGTAACATCAGGATAAACCATTTTGCTGATGACATCTTCGTGCAGCATGTAATCTTTGGTGAAAATAAATTCACCTTTTATACATGATTGAAGATTTGTGAGTACTTCTTCATCTGCTATTTCTGTATAACATTCAATCGCAATAATTTTTTTGGTTGATGATATAGATTGAATGCGATCATTAATAACAGCACAGACATCATTCCAGCCTTGTTTGCATAAAACATTTTTATCTTTTATATGAACTACAGGAAACTTATTGTAGTTAGGAACAAACTCAGCCATTACTAATTTTATTTAGGTTTAAAAAATGATAAGCATTTACACTTTGTTTTGCAAACAATACACAGCACCATATAAACCTGCATCAGCCAACAATGTTGATGGACGAATATCAACTACACCCCACGGTGTCCATGCATGTTTATAAACCCGTTCTTTTATAAGCGGAATTAATTCATCATGCCTGTTCATAACACCACCGCCAATAACAACAACTTCTGGATCGTAAGCATGAATAAGATTTACAATTGCCGATGACCATAGATGAATACAATCATTTTTAAAATGAATTGCGAGTGCATCTTTTTTATCTGCTTCTGCAAACAATGTTTCAAAATCTATAACGGGAACATTTGATAAAGAACTTTTTTTAAAGTCTTCATGTTCTTCAATTCTTTCTTTTAAACTCCATGTAGATGCATAAGTTTCTACACAACCCTGGTTGCCGCAATTGCACATTCTTCCATTATATACAGCTGAAATATGGCCGCCCAAACAACCGGCCTGGAAATGTTTGCCGCGTAATAATTTTCCTTCCATAATTACAGAAGTGCCGATACCGGTTCCAATCGTAATCGCTACCAAATCGTTTGTATCTTTTCCTGCGCCATATTTCCATTCGCCAACAGCAGCAAGCCGCGCATCGTTATCCATAAAAAAATCAACATTCCAGTTTTCTTTTATCCAATCACCAAGCTTAATGTTTAAAGCATCATCATACTTTGCATTTGTGCTTAATATTTTGTTTGATTTTGAATCAACCAAGCCCGGGAAACCAAAACCAATTCCTTTAAAGTTTTTTTTATTAATGTTATTTAATTCAAGCAAATCATTAATATGATTTTTAATAACAGGTAAACTTGCTGCCAAACCTTTAGCCGATTGTGCAGCGATAATTTTTTTATCAATCAATACGTCATTGCTGATTAGCCCAAGTTTTACTCTTGTTCCACCAAGGTCAATGCCGATGAAGAAGTCATTCATTGCAATCGTTTTAAAACTTACCTGTCTACAAGCTCCGGTTCACCATCTTTATTTACAAGAATTTTTGAAAAGCCTTGTTCACTTATCGTTGCATAATCATGGCCCGCATCAGATGGCCAAAATGCGCTGAAAGAAAGTATCGAATTACCAGTATTCGCCGTGCGGTGTGCAGTATTACTTTTTATATAATGCATACTTCCGGGAAACATTTTTTCAGCCCATGTATTGCGATTATTATCCATTAAAATCAACATGCCTTCGCCTTTCAGCGTGCAGTAAAATTCGCCACGATTTCTTATTTTATGAAAATGGCCTTTCGTCATAAAATATTCATTACCTACAACGCCGGGATGTATGTATGTTATACCAAAAAATAACCCGCCTTCTGTGTTAAGCTCAACAGGTAAATACGACTCAACTTCATACACAATTGTTTCGGAATCTATTTTTCCCAAAGCCTCTTTGTCAAAAAAAATATCCTTTAAATTCTTTAGCCTTCTGTCTATTTTAGTAATATTTCTGCCTTCTAATTTTTCATTTATAAATGTTATTTCCGGTTCTGTAATTGTATTCATCAAAATTAATTTGGAATTTAGAAGGATTGCCTGTCTATCATAACAAAAGGATTCTCCACTATTTCAGGCTGACTGTATATGATCATATCCGCCATTGTTTTTCCCATCTTTTCAAAATCTGTTGTAATGGTAGTAATACCGTTGCCAATCACACTTTTTAAATTTGTTTCATTGTAAGAAATTACACCAATGTCTTTACCAAGTTGCCAGTTTTTTGTTTTCGCGAGATTTACTATTTCAACAAGATCATTATCTTCAATAACAATAAAAGCATCTTGTCTTTTTATATCTTTTATATCAACAGAACTTTTTACCGCTGTAGTTAATGCTTTTGTTTTTGAAAATTTGTTGAAGCCTGTAATAATATCTTTTGTACGCAGGCTCTCAGGAAAAACCAGGAATAATCTTTTATATTTTGAAAGCAGGTGCTGATTAGAAACTAGTATGGTATAAATATCTTTTTCAAAGTTTTGATATACGCCGGGATATTGTTTTTTGTATTCCTTATAACCAACATCCAGGAGAAAAGTATTTTTCTGATCAAGTTTTGAAAGTATAGCAGATGCTTCCTGATTTACTTCAGGCATTATAATAAATGTGTTATAATAACCTGACTGCTCACGTATAAGCGTTTCAAACATTTTTATGCTGTGGTGATGAAAATAAATATCGAGCGTACAGCTTTTAGGAAGGTTATTTAGCAAGGCATTAAACAGCGTTTCTTTATACGGCGTAAACGTGCTGAACAGCAAAAAGATACGTTTATTTTTTTGAGTATTAGTGCTTGAAACAAAGTAGCCCTTGCCGGGAATTGAATCTATAATGCCGGATGCACGTAAATCATTATAGGCGCTGAATACGGAACCGCGTGCAAGAGAAAACTCTTCTGAAATTTTATTAACAGATGGTAAAATATCGTCTTTCGCTAAAACTCCATTATCAATATTGCGGTAAATAGATTGTACTATTTGCTTATAAACCGGAGTTGCAAGGGATGTATCAATTTGTATAAGCTCGGCAATAGTTTTTTTCATTGCAATTTTCTCTTTGCTTGGTAAAGGTAATAGATTTTTTAATTTTTAAACAGGTATAGACTGGTATATTTTATTAAATTGATTCTTTATTAAAAAAGTAAAGGATTAAATTTTATTATGCCCATGTAATTTCTTGTCTCGGATTCCAAGATACAAAGAGTTGCGGCAAAACATAAAACTCGCATGCAAGTACAAAGATGATCTGCGGTTACGAAAAACAAATTATTTTTCTGAAGAAGTTTTATAACTAAAAATAATTAGTCGGGATGACTGAACGTTTGCTTATTACCGCAAAAATCTCACTATCAAGTAATTCAAGAATTAAAAGAACGCTCTTACATTATTTATCTCATTGTACAGAAGAATAAAGTGGTGTAAAGATAAATAAACCCTATAAAAGGGTAAGAAATTTACTTTGTAATTTAGAAATTAACCACTGGTTTCTCTATAAATATAATACAGTATAGGTGGCGGTTTAAGCGATAAACATAAAAACAATAGTATAATCTGAAAGGCACCTTTTAGATAATTCCTCTGCAGTAGGAAAAGACATTTCTTTTCTTTAAATCTTAACTTGTATTGCGCAAAGGGATCTTTTGCTATCCATTCCATCTTATATGCCGAGGTTACCATCTTTCTCAAGCGTTCCATGTGCTTCATAATGGTTTATGGAAACTTTATTATGGTGCCAGGCTTGCCGGAAGAGCGAAAAAAGACAGTGCTATTCACATAATATTAAATATTCTTATCAGCGGAGAGAGAAAGATTCGAACCATTTGATTATATCTTTAAAAAATCAATTAATTAAAATGTGAACCACTCGCTAGATACAGGGTTTGCTCATTGAATATTATTAATGCACAAAGAACTTTAAGGTCAGTAAAGGTAGCTGCAATAAGTATGAACATTCATTCGAAAATACAAGTTTACAAATTTGCAGTACCGAGAAGGGTTAACTCAATTATTGTCGACTTAAATTGAAGTTGATTTATCTTAATATCAGAATCTGCTATGTTGGCTTATACTTGCCATACTTATAATTTTTCCGTATAGTACTTTATAGCATCATGAGGTATTATAATAATAATAATAGTTTAACTATTAGTCTGGTATTAGATTGTGTTCCTTAAAAATAAAACCGGCTTTGTATGTTAAATGAATCACTTAATGCATACGCTCATTACCATTACGGAGCCAATGTTACTAAATATTATTCTCACATCATATACTTATAATAATATAAAAAAGAATTATATCGAATATGTTTTTAAAGCAGTTTTTTAGTCTGTATGCATTGCTTATAATTTGTAATTATTTGCATGCGCAGACAAATACTGCATTTCCATTAAACCTCAGTAATAACAACAAACGCTATCTTATTGATAAAAATAATAAGCCTTTTTTGATAAAAGAATTTTCCGCGTGGGGATTGATACAAGCACTTTCTGAAAAAGATGAAGCCGATTTTATTGATAGCTTGAAAAAAAAAGGATTCAATACTGTAATTACAGCAATCATTTGTAACGCGCCATCGCAAATGACAGGCAATCCACCGTTCTGGCAAGGTGTTTCTCCATTTAATGTGCAATGGGATTTTTCAACACCCAATTCAACATATTTTGAACATGCAGACCGCTTTTTTAAAATGGCTGAAGAGAAAAATTTTTTTGTGATGGTGTTGCCTTGTTATATGGGTTATCCGGGCGATGCATCACAAGGTTGGTGGAATGAATTGCTGAACTCAAAAAACGATACAACAAAAATGTATAAGTATGGCGAGTTTCTCGGCAAGCGATATCAAAACACAAACAACATTATATGGATTGCAGGTGGTGATAATAATTGTGAAGGTGAATTACTTGCTTATGAAAATAATCTGATTGCAGGGATAAAATCATTCGATAAAACCCATTATTGGTCTGCACATTTTGATATGAATAAAGGTTCAGTTTGGTCGAGCGATAATAAACCTTTCAGCAGCGTTATTGATATTGATGGCGAATATGTATGGACTGAATCTGTGTTGTTTGAAAGAGGTCCGCAGTATAAATCTGAGCTATCACAATATCACAAAAACAAAATGATTATCCAGCTTGACCAAAGCTATGAACACGATGTTCCGCATTTTGCAGACAATGAAAATTATGAATGGATAAGAAGAAAAATGTATGATGGTTTGTTAAGTGGTTGTGCAGGTACGTCGTTTAGTTCTGGTGAACCCAACAATCAATGTTATTCATTTAAAGACCGGCAACCTTTAATGAATACAATCGGCATGCAACAAGCTTCTTACTGTTTTAATTTGTTTGAAAAATTGCCCTGGCAAAAATTAATGCCTGATGAAACAAATAATACAATAATTAAAGGCAGGGAAAATTTTGGTTCGAAAGATTATATCTGTGCTGCAAGAGCAAGTGACAGCAGTGTGTATGTAATTTATATTCCCAATGGGCAATCGTTTGAAGTGAATGCAAAAAATATTTCAGGTAAACCAATGCACATGAACTGGTATAATCCGCGAACAGGTGATAATATAAAAGTTGGCACTTGTGAAACGAGAGAACGTTATGGTATTGATCCGCCATCACAAGATGATTGGGTACTCGTTTTTTATGATGTTAATTTGAATTTGTTCGGAACGAATTGATAAATGAAAAAGATTGCTGTGATATTATACTGCTTAATTTTTTGCCTTGAATCATCAGCGCAAAAAAAAGTTTGTATAACTATTGATGATGTGCCGAATTCTATTTTATACAACAAAGAAAATTTTCAGCATAAGTTGCTAAATAAAATTGATTCCATGCATTTGCCTGTGACTATTTTTATTAATGAAGCAAGAATATTTAATACAGATTCTGTTGCAAAGAATCTCAGCTTATTTAACGACTGGATTAAAAGCAGAAACGTTTCGTTAGGCAATCATGGTTTTAATCATGCTATGTATTCAAGCATCGGTTTAGATTCATTTAAAACAGAAGTTATAAAAGGCGAAACCATCACAAACGAGCTTGCAAAAAAATATAGTAAAGAAGAAAAATATTTTCGATTTCCGTATAACGACCTTGGAAAAGATTCAACTCAGCATGCGCAATCGAAGGCATTTTTAGATGAGCTCCATCTTAGAATCACTCCATTTACTGTGCATAGCGAAGATTGGATGGTCACTGAACTTTACACTTATTATAAAGAACACAACATGTCCGGTGATGCCGGAAGAATTGGTAATGCATTCATCGCAAAAACGATGGAGTATTTTGATTATATCGAAAGCATTACAAGCGCAAAACTTCAAAAGAATGTTGCGCAGATTTATTTAATGCATGATGTGTTGCTTAACGCTGACTATTTTGACAAGCTTGTTGATGCACTTCAAAAACGTGGTTATACCTTTATAACATTAGACGAGGCAATGAAAGACCTGATTTATGCAAGCAAGGATTACTATCAAAAGACAAATGGTATTTCCTGGGTTTATCGCTGGATAAAAGATGATAGCGAAAGACAAAAATTAATTGACAAAGTCCGCACATAACTGAGTTTCAAAAAGAATATGATAGTTTGAAAAAATGAACAAAAAAGCAGGTTATGAACAAAGTAAACGTTAAAGAAAAGCTTTCTTTAATTAATGATTACTGGAATCCACGTGTTGCCGGTGAATTAAATGGTCAGCAGGTTAAGCTTGCAAAGTTCAAAGGTGAATTTGTTTTTTCATAAACATGATAATGAAGATGAAATGTTTTACGTGTTGAAAGGAAGTTTTAAAATGGAATATCGCGATAAGACGATTACAATAAATGAAAACGAATTTGTAATTGTACCACGTGGTGTTGAACATACACCTGTTGCTGATGAAGAAGTTTCTGTGATGTTGTTTGAACCTGCATCAACATTAAACACAGGTAATGTTGAAAATGAATTTACGAAACATGAACTTAGTAAAATTTGATGTTGCGTCTAATGATAAGAAGTATATTTTTTTCAATTGCGCTTTTTGTTTCCATTCAATCTCATGCGCAGCAAAATTTTTTGTTTCGTGATACAATACAAACTATCGATGCACGAGTAAATGATTTATTGCATCAGCTCACACTTCAAGAAAAAATTTCTTTGCTCGGGTATCAAAGCCCGGTAATTGCACGATTAAACATTCCTGCATATAACTGGTGGAACGAAGCTTTGCATGGTGTTGCGCGTGCAGGCAACGCAACAATTTTTCCGCAGGCAATTGGAATGGCTGCAAGTTTTAATAATGATTTGCTTCGTCAATGCGCAAATGCAATTTCAACAGAAGCAAGGGCGAAATACAATCTTACACCGCAAAGCGGTAATCATTTTCAATACATGGGCTTAACGTTTTGGTCGCCTAACATAAATATTTTTCGCGACCCGCGTTGGGGTCGCGGACAAGAAACGTATGGCGAAGACCCATTTCTTACTGCAACAATGGGAGCTGCTTTTGTGCAAGGAATTCAGGGAAATGATTCTTTGCATTTGAAAGCAGCTGCCTGCGCAAAACATTATGCTGTACATAGCGGACCCGAAAAAGAGCGCCATGGTTTTAATGCGATTGTTGATGACAAAGATTTACGCGAAACTTATTTATATGCATTTAAAAAATTGGTGGATGCGCATGTTGAAGCAGTGATGTGCGCATACAATCGCGTGAATGGCGAACCATGTTGTTCAAGCGAAACTTTATTGCATAACATTTTGCATAAAGAATGGAATTTCCAGAGACATGTTGTTACGGATTGTGGAGCGTTGGATGATATTTATACATCACACAAAACTTATCCAACAACTGTTGAAGTTGCTGCGGCTGCAATTAAAGCTGGTGTTGATTTGGAATGCGGGAATATTTTGCAGGATGATGTGATGAAAGCCATCAATCAAAAATTGTTAACGCAGCAAGACATTGACACCGCTTTGCATCATACATTAAAAACAGAAGTGAAGCTTGGATTTTTTGACGATAGTTCATCATCACCATATAAAACATATTTGGCAGATAGCATTGCGAACGATTATCACAGAATGTTGTCTCGAAAATTGGCGGAACAAAGCATGGTATTATTAAAAAATGATAACAACATTTTGCCGCTTGATATAAAAAAATATCCGCAATTAATGATTGTTGGCCCTAATGCTTCATCATTAGATGCATTGCTTGGAAATTATCACGGTGTAACCGATAACGCAGTGAATTTTGTTGAAGGTATAACACATGCTGTTGGCGTTGGTGCACGTGTTGAGTATGACATGGGTTGTGATTATAAAGACACAACAAAGTTTGGTGGCATTTGGGCTGCCAGCAATGCAAATATTACGATTGCATGTTTGGGTTTAACGCCTGTTTATGAAGGTGAAGAAGGCGATGCATTTTTATCTGAATATGGTGCCGACAGAAAAACCTTAAGTATTCCTGCTGCACATATTGCGTATTTGAAAGCGTTACGAAAAGGAACAAAAAATCCTATCATACTTGTAATTAATTCCGGCAGCGCTGTAGATGTAAGTGAAGTTGCATCGTATGCAGATGCAATCATTCTTGCATGGTATCCAGGCGAAGAAGGCGGTAATGCATTAGCTGATATTTTATTTGGGAAAGTTTCGCCATCTGGTCATTTGCCGGTTACGTTTTATAAATCAGTTGAGCAATTGCCCGCATACAATAATTATGCGATGCAGGGCAGAACATATCGTTACTTCAACGGCGAAGTTGAATTTCCTTTTGGATTTGGAATGAGTTATACAAAGTTTGATTATATATGGAATCAACAACCAATCATCAAACATGATTCAATCACGTTTTCTATCAACATAAAAAATACTGGCAATTATAATGGTGATGAAGTAGCGCAGGTGTATGTGCAATATCCAAATATTCCGCGCATGCCTTTGAAAGAGTTGAAAGCTTTTAAGCGTGTATCGCTCGAAATCAATCAGCAAAAAACAATTCAGTTTTCTATTGCATTAAGTGAATTAAAAAAATGGAATTTAGATAAGAATAATTGGCAATTATATAAAGCTGATTATATAATTAATGTTGGAAGTAATTCAGCAGATGGAAGATTAACATCAACTCTAAAAATTAAATAGAAATGAAACGGCTGCTTATCAGCATACTTATTTTTTCAAAACTGAACGCGCAGCCAATCGTATTTCCATTAAAACAAAGCAATGATAAACATTACATAGTTGACCAAAATAATAAACCTGTTTTTTTAAAAGGTTGCGCAGCATGGCGGTTAGGTTATAATGTTTCATTGAATGATTCAAAGAAGTTTTTAGCACATAGAAAATCAAAAGGTTTTAATGCATTGATTGTTGAGATAAAACCTGATGACCCGAATAAAGGTGGCGATGTCGCAAACGTTTATGACGAACATTGTTTTATTGATAAAGATGTGAGTGAACCGAATGAAAAATTTTTTCAGCATTGCGATAGTATTTTACAATTGTGCAGCGACATGCATTTTGTTGTTGTATTATTTCCGTTGTATTTAGGTTGTTGTCATGATGGATGGCTAGAGATTTTACAACAATCACCAAACACGCCGGAGAAATGCAAACAATATGGTGTATGGGTTGCCAATCGCTATAAGCATTTTTCAAATTTAGTTTGGGCAAGTGGCGGCGACCATAATGAAACGCCTGAATCTGTTGCGTTTGCTGAAGGCATTGCATCTGTTGATACAACACATCTGCATATTTATCACACTAATCCTGCATATACATCTACTGAAAGATTAGGCAAAAGAAACTTGCTCACATTAAGCAGTATCTACACTTATTTTCCAGCAATGAATGTTGAAGAATATCATGTGTACGGGCAAATCTATAATGAAACTTTACGCAACAATTATATTCCTTATGTAATGTTGGAAAGTGCTTATGAATATGAGCGGAACGAAATAACACAGACATTGCGCCGGCAGGCATATTGGAGTTTATTATCGCATGCATCAGGACATTTTTTTGGCAACCGTGATCTATGGATGATGGATGATAACTGGGCAAATGCATTGAACACGCCAGGCAATAAAAGCATGGAAATTTTTCATGTATTTGTTGATTCAATTCCATGGCAAAAAATGAAACCGGACTGGGTGAACATGATGTTTGTAAGCGGTCGCGGTGAATTTAATTCAGGCACAACACCTGGCGGCGATGAATATGCAACTGCTGCTTATACTGATGATAGTTCGCTGGCAATTTTATATATGCCCACATACAGAAAAGTCGCAGCAAATATGTCAAGGTTTAATAAAGATGTGTATGCAACATGGTTTGACCCAAGTTCAGGAAAGTATTATGCTGATAAAAAAAATTATAACAACAATGCAGTTGCTTACTTTCAGCCACCTATGTTTAATAATGCGCAGGGTTTTGATGATTGGGTATTGATATTAAAAACGAAAAAGGATGAATGATTTTTTAGTAAAGGCATTACAACAAAAAATTTTACCTGCGATTGTTTTTCATAATGATGAAAATGTATTGCCCGTTGCTGAAGCTTTTTTAAATGGCGGTTTAAATGTGATTGAGGTGCCTGCAAGAACACCAGTATCCTTAAATGCTGTTGATGCAATCAGAAAAAATTTCCCTGAAATGTTTGTTGGTGCAGGAACATTGCTTACAACAACATCAATGAATAATGCTATCAACGCTGGTGCACAGTTTGGTTTGAGCTCATCATTAAACACAAAAGTTTGTAATGAAGCAAGACAAAAAAAATTTCCATTCATTCCCGGTGTGATGACGCCATCTGAAATTGAACTGGCGTATGGATTGGGTTATGATATTCAAAAACTATTTCCTGCTTCGCAAATTGGCGGCGCTTCATTTTTGAAAGCAATGTTGGGTCCTTATGAACAACTCAATATAAAATTTATTCCAATGGGCGGCATTAATATTTCGAATATGCATGAATATCATCAATTAAAAAATGTAATTGCTGTTGGCGGAAGTTGGCTTGCATCAAAACAAATGATGCTTGACAAAAATTATAGAGGCATCGAAGAAACTGTGAGGCATGCGTTGCAACAAGTAAAATATTAAACAGCTTGTATGAAAATTAAATCACATCAATTATACATTGTTCCGCCACGTTGGTTGTTTTTAAAAATTGAAACAGATGAAGGCATTGTTGGATGGGGCGAACCAATAATTGAAGGTAAAGCTGCAACGGTAAAAGTTGCTGTTGATGAACTGATGCAGAATTTAATTGGCAAAGACCCGATGAATATTGAAGACCATTGGAACACGATGTATCGTGGAAATTTTTATCGTGGTGGACCAATATTAATGAGTGCCATTTCTGGCATTGACCAGGCATTGTGGGATATAAAAGGAAAGTTTTTTAATGCGCCAATTTATCAATTGATTGGTGGAAAAACAAGAGATAAAATGCGGGTGTATTCATGGATTGGCGGCGACAGACCAAATGATATTGCCAATGCGGCAAAGGCTGCAAAAGAGCAGGGTTTTACAGCGGTTAAAATGAACGCAACTGATGAAATGCAATACATAGATTCTTATGAAAAAATTGAACGTGTATTGCAACGTGTTGCAGCTTTTCGTGAAGCGGTTGGAATGAGTGTTGAAGTGGGAATAGATTTTCATGGTCGCTTACATAAACCTATGGCGAAAGTGCTTGCGAAAGAACTCGAGCAATATCACCCCATGTTTATTGAGGAACCTGTGTTACCTGAAAATAATGAAGCACTAAAAGAGATTGCGCATCTAACATCAATACCAATTGCAACAGGAGAAAGAATGTTTAGCCGCTGGCATTTTAAACAGTTGTTGCATGATGGCTATGTTGATATCATTCAACCTGATTTATCACATGCGGGTGGCATAACGGAGTGTAAAAAAATTATTTCAATGGCAGAAGCGTATGATGTGGCAGCAGCGCCGCATTGCCCGCTTGGACCGATTGCGTTAGCTGCATGTTTGCAGGTTGATGGAACTTGTCACAATGCATTTATACAGGAACAAAGTTTAGGCATTCATTACAACACAAGCAATGATTTGCTGGATTATTTGCAGGATGCATCTGTGTTTAAATATAAAAATGGTTTTGTAAATATTCCATCACAGCCGGGTTTGGGAATTACTATTAATGAAGAAAAAGTTATTGAGATGGCAAAGATTGGTCATAATTGGAAAAACCCATTGTGGCATCATGAAGATGGTAGTGTTGCTGAATGGTAAATGAATATGAAACGATTGCTGGTATGAAAATATGCAGTACAAGTGAGTGACACAAGGGATGATACCAGTATATCTATTTGCCGGTAACATAATAAAAATAACATCGTTGATAAACGATGATTGCGATTGCTTATGAAGCATCAATCGAAAGTCAGGTATGGAATTCTTGCCATGTTGTTTGTGAACGTGGTGATTAATTACATGGACCGCAGTAATATTTCTGTTGCAGGTTTAATGATGCAAAAAGAATTGCGACTAACCAATGTGCAAATGGGTTATGTGTTTTCTGCGTTTGCGTGGACGTATGCATCGTTGCAAATTCAGAGCAGCATTTTGGTTGACCGTTTTGCAACACGCATTTTATATGCAATAAGTTTGATTGGCTGGAGTATTGCAACGCTATGTTTGGGTTTAACATACAGCATTGTTATGTTGATTTTATTGCGTGTGTTGATCGGTGCGTTTGAAGCGCCATCATACCCTATGAATAATAAAACTGTTACGGCATGGTTTCCTGAAAAAGAACGGGCATCAGCTATAGCAACATATACATCAGGGCAATTTTTAGGACTTGCTTTTTTAGCACCGATTTTATTTTTTATACAGGCACAGGCAGGCTGGCGCGGTTTGTTTTTTATAACAGGATGCCTTGGAATTGTGTGGGGAATTGCCTGGTATTTTTTATACAGAACGCCGGCGCAACATAAGCGTGTAAGCGAAGCAGAGCTTGATTATATCGAACAAGGCGGCGGCGTGTTTAATCGTGATGTACAACAAAAAGAACAACACGAATTTGAATGGAAAAATCTCAGAATTGTATTATCGAAAAAGAAGTTGTGGGGCATTTATATTGGTCAGTTTTGTTTGGGAAGTGGTGCAAATTTTTTTCTTACCTGGTTTCCAAAATATTTGGTTGATTATAGAAAAATGGATTTTATTAAATCAGGATTTTATACAGCAGTGCCATTTATTGCAGCATTCATTGGCATTTTATTAGCGGGATTTTTAAGTGATTATTTAGTACGTAAAAACGTATCGAATGCTGTTGCACGTAAAGCACCAATTATTATTGGGCTGATAATGACAGTTACGATTGTGTTTGCCAATTATGTTGATGAACCACGATGGATTATTTTCTTTTTATCACTTTCTTTTTTTGGAAATGGATTCGCATCTATCACGTGGGTGTTTGTGAGTTTGCTCGCACCAAAACATTTATTAGGATTAACTGGCGGTGTGTTTAATTTGTTTGGAGGATTGGCAAGTATTGTAATTCCGATTGGAATTGGTTACCTCGCAAGCAATGGAAATTTTGCGCCGGCGCTGGTGTTTATTGGTTGTTTGGCATTGATTGGTGCAATGAGTTATATTTTTCTTGTTGGTAAGGTTGAACGTATAGTTGTTGATTAATATGATGAATAAAATTTTAAGCTGCGATTGGGGAACAACATCATTCAGGTTAAGACTGATTGATGTTGATACTGCAAAAGTTTTGCATGAAATAAAAAGTTTTGATGGTGTGAATGCAATTCATGATAAATGGCTCGCAACAAAAAAGAATGAAAGCGTTCGATTAAATTTTTACAGAAATTTTATTCAATCGCAGATTGAAAAATTGAATGTTGATGTTAGCGATGTGACAATAATTATTTCAGGCATGGCATCATCAACAATTGGAATGAAAGAATTAACGTATGCAAAATTGCCATTCAAATTAAGCGTTGTTAATCTAAATATAGAAAAATTTGAAGCTGATAATTTTTGCAAGAATGATATTTTGTTAGTCTCAGGTTTACAAACTGGTGTTGATGTAATGCGCGGAGAAGAAACATTGTTGTTGGGTTGCGATATTAAAAACGATGTATTAGTAATTTTTCCGGGAACACATTCAAAACATGTTGTTGTTAAAAATAAAACAGTTATAGATTTTAAAACATACATGACAGGCGAGTTCTTTAATCTTTTATCAACACAAAGTTTGCTTGCAAAATCAGTTTCAACAAATAATGAAGCGCATGAAGATGCATTTATAAAAGGTGTGAAAGATGGAGCAGCAAATAATGTGTTGAATGCTGCTTTTCATGTAAGAACAAACCAGTTGTTTCAACAATTTTCAAGTGCGGAAAACTATCATTATTTAAGCGGGTTATTAATTGGAAATGAGTTAAGTGAATTATTAAAATCAAACCAAAGAAATATTGTATTGATTTGCGCAGATAATTTGTTGAATCAATACACATCAGCGTTAAATATTATCAATCAAAATCAATTCAACATACAAATTGTAAATGCTGATGATGCATTAATTAAAGCACATATTTATTTATATAGTCATTATAGAAAAACAACTTTATGAAATTTATACAACGTTTGATTTGTTTTTGCTTACTTATAACTTTTATAAGTTGTAACAGCAGCAATAAATCAAATGAAACTTCAACATCAACAAAAGATAGCGCTGTTGCAACAATTGAATTATACGATAGCAGCGCCAACGAAGCCATTAATAAAAATGCATCTATACAAGTTATCGGCAGCGGCTTTAAGTGGGTTGAAGGACCTGTATGGATACCACAACAGCAAATGCTGCTTTTCTCTGATGTTCCAAACAACAAAATATATAAATGGACGCAGGCTGACTCAACGCAACTTTTTTTATCACCGGCAGGTTATACTGGCACAGCCCCACATGAAGGCGAAATAGGTTCGAATGGTTTAACATTAGATAACAAAGGAAGATTGCTGCTTTGCCAGGATGGCGACAGACAAATAGGAAGATTAAATGCATCATTTGATTCACCAAAAGCTTCTTATACAACCATTACATCAAACTACAATGGAAAGAAATTTAATAGTCCGAACGATATTATTGTGAGCAGCAATGGAACGATTTATTTTACTGACCCGATATATGGTTTACCAAAAGGTGCGGACGACCCGCTAAGAGAAATAAAATTTGAAGGCGTATTTAAAGTTGATTCAAATGGAAAAACAACTTTGCTGATTGATTCTATTTCAAGACCAAACGGCATTGCGTTATCAAACGATGAAAAGATTTTGTATGTAGCCAGCAGCGATGATGCGCACAGCAAATGGTATGCTTATGATTTAAATGATGAAGGCAATGTAACAAGCGGAAAGATTTTATTGGATGCAACAGAAATGAAAGCGAAAGCAAAAGTGCAGCAAGGTTGCGATGGTTTTAAAGTAGATAAGCATGGTAATATTTTCGCGGCTGGCCCGGATGGTGTAAATATTATTTCGCCTGCAGGCAAATTAATTGGTTTGATAAGAGTGTATAATAAACGTGCATCAAACTGTGCGTTTAATGAAACTAAAGACGTGTTATATGTAACAGCTACAGACATGGTGCTGAAAATAAAACTGCATTAAATCGGTACTAAACAAGTTTAACAGGTATTATGTAAAAAACTTGTATGCTTATGCATAAAACGATTGCCCTGTTGTCTTTTTTATTGATTTGTGAATTCTGTGCTGCGCAGGACATTGCATTTCCGCTTAAGGCAAGTGCAGATAAAAAATATTTGGTTGACCAAAACAACAAAGCTGTTTTTCTAAGCGGCTGTTCAAGTTGGGATTTAACTTGTGCTGTAACATATAGCGAAGCCAAAGAATATTTGCTTGACAGAAAAGAAAAAAAGTTTAATGCACTTTTACTTCGTATTATTCCTTATTCAAAACAATTTAAAAATGGTGATAAAAAGCCTTACGGAATTCCTGCTTTTTTCGATGATGATTTGGATAAACCGAACGAAGCATTGTTCCAACATTTAGATAGTTTAATTGAACTCTGCAATCAACTTGGTTTTGCCACTTTTATTGCGCCGATGTATTTAGGGTGCTGTAATGAT
Organism: Parafilimonas sp.; assembly: GCA_040003735.1. Lineage (GTDB taxonomy): Bacteria > Bacteroidota > Bacteroidia > Chitinophagales > Chitinophagaceae > Parafilimonas. The sequence goes on along the minus strand of JBDUBY010000261.1, from coordinate 18,128 downwards.
GGCTGGCTTGAAGTAATTCAGCAATATAAAGATGGCGAAGCGAAATGTAAACGTTATGGTGAATGGTTTGCAAATCGCTATAAAAAATATCCAAACATTATTTGGTTAAGTGGTGGCGACCATAACCTTGTGCCTGAAGCAACAGCTTTTACGGAAGGAATTGTTTCGGTTGATACTACGCATTTGCATACTGTTCATGCGCATCCCGGTAAGAGTTCCGGCGAAAGATACCAGGATGTAAAATGGCAAACATTAAGTGCTTGTTACACTTATTTTCCTGCTATGGAACACAGTAAAGAATGGCAGTTTGTGCAAGTGTATGCAATGATGTACGACGAATGGTATAACGAGTATCACATGCCTTATTTTTTAATTGAAAGCGCTTATGAAGATGAACGTTTTGCGACAACACAAATTATTAGGCGACAAGCATGGTGGAGTTTATTAAGCGGTGCATCAGGAGAAATATTTGGTCAGCGAGACATTTATCAAATGAATGATAACTGGAGAAAAGTGATTAATGAGCCGGGCAGTGAAAGCATGAAAATTTTAGCAGCGTTTGCACAATCAGTCCCATGGTTTAAATTAAAACCAGATTGGGCGCATAGTTTTTTTGTGAGCGGAAGAGGAACTTTCAACGCAACTATTTATCCCGGCGGTGAAGATTATGCAACAGGTGCATTTAATCCTGATAGTTCGCTGGCAATTTTATACATGCCATCATACAGAAAAGTAGGTGTTAATATGAGTCGCTTTAAACATGCAGTAACTGTAAAATGGTTTGATCCTTCAAGCGGTAATTATAAAGATGTAAGCAGTACATTTCCCAATAAAGATGTCGAGTATTTTGAACCACCATCATTCAAAAATAAAAAAGGTTTTGATGATTGGGTGTTGCTGCTTGAAGCAAAGTAAAAATTCAATTTATCTTGTCAGGCAAATATTCTCTTCAAAAAAATTTCATTGAAATGAAATTTCAAAATTTCTTTACTTTGAAACTGAATTTTTTTTCTAAGTGTTAAACTAACGGTTCTTACTGCTTGTCATGATAAAGACACTTTCCGATAAAACGTTGCTGACTTCTGCTAATGAGCAGGAGGCTTTCAGAATTATTTATGAACGTTATTGGGAAGTTTTATACAAAAAAGCGCTTAATCATTTAAAATGCTCATACGATGCTGAAGATGCAGTGCAGGAAATTTTTATAAGCCTCTGGCGAAATAAAAAAACGGTTGATGCATCAAATAATCTTTCCGCCTATCTTTTTACAGCGCTTAAATATCATGTAATAAAACAAACGTATAAAAAAGCACGCAAAGGATTTTTGTTGCCGCTTTCTGTAAAAGAACTTGAAGAAACAGAACTTTCGGCAGAGGAAGCAATGCACATTAAAGAGATACAAACTTTTATTAAAACAGAAGTTTCTGCCTTGCCAAAAAGAATGCAGCAGATCTATTTGTTGAGCCGTGAAAATAACCTGCAGGTTTCACAAATAGCAACGCATTTAAATATATCAGAACAAACAGTAAAAAATACACTTACTACTGCCTTAAAAAAGCTTCGCCAAAAACTGGAACACAGCAATTTTATTCACTTTTTTTTGTAGATTTCTTTTAGAGAATAGTACTGCGTTTTAAATTGAAGTATTTACTATTAAACTGCAACTATTATTTCAAAAATATAGCGCGAATAATTGCTTGATGAATTTTTCAGTGATAGTAAATAATAGTTGACAGTATTGCTTCCTCAATTCAAATTAATTTATAACAATCACTACATGAAATACGGCAATGCTGTCAGGCTGTTAAAAAAATATTTTTCGGGAAAAGCTTCAGTTAATGAAGTAATGAAAATAGAAAAATGGTATGCGGAAGCAGAAAAGAAACAAGATGCAGAAACAGGAGAACCGGCGAGTGGAGAAATCAAAGAAAGAATTTATCAGCAGATTGTTTCAACTATCAATAAAAGCAAGGTAATTCCATTTTATAAAAAACCTTTTTTCCAGGTTGCCGCGGCTGCTGCAATTGTTTTGCTTATTGCAGGAATTTATGTTCTGAAAGTACAACCCGCGCATACAAAAAAAATTATTGCTGCGAAACCCGTTTATAAAAATGATGTTGCTCCGCCAGCAAAAAATAAAGCTGTGCTTACGCTGGCAGACGGCTCAACCATAGATGTGGAATCTGCAGGCAATGGCGAGTTTGCTAAACAAGGTAATACGCATATTGTAAAACAGGCGGATGGTATTATTGCTTACAAAGGCAGCAATGAAGAAAAAATTGTTTACAACACACTCACAGTTCCCAAAGGCAGTAAGCCTTTAAAATTAAAACTGGCAGATGGCACAGATGTGTGGCTGAATGTTGCTTCGTCTATAACTTATCCAACTGCATTTTCAGGTAATGAAAGAAAAGTTGTAATTACAGGTGAAGCATATTTTGAAGTAGCACATAATGCAGCAATGCCGTTTATTGTTACGCAGGCAAATAAAGATCTTGAAGTGCGTGTTTTGGGAACGCATTTTAATGTGAACACTTATGATGATGAAAGCTCGATGAACGTTACATTGCTGGAAGGTTCAGTAAATGTTACAAGCAATCAAAACAAGATGTTGTTATCTCCGGGTCAGCAGGCACAGGCAAGTAACAATGGAATTAAAAAGATAAACAATGCAAATCTTGATGAAGTAATGGCCTGGAAGAATGGTACGTTTCATTTTGAAGGTGCAGATATAAAATCTATTATGCGACAAGTAGAAAAATGGTATAACGTAGATGTGGTTTATAATGATAATATCAATTATTCTTTTGTAGCAAATATTTCAAGAGATGTGAATGTTTCGCAGCTATTAAATATTCTGCAACTCACAGACCTTGTTCATTTTAAAATTGAAGGAAATAAAATAACGGTTATGAAATAAATTTTTTAAGAATTGATTTAAAAAAAACCGCCCCGTGTGCGAAACGAAGCGGAACAAGTTTGAATCAATTATTAGTTACAATAATTCACATACTGATTAAACATTAATTCAAACAAAAAGTAAAGTTATGCAATGTTATGCTCTTTACAACGGTTGCCATATCAGCCGCAGAGTCGTGTTCAAAACACTCTTAATTATGAAGTTTACAATCGTTTTATTAATTGTTGGCTTCGTCCAGGTTGGCGCTACAGGTTTTTCACAAACTGTTACGCTTAAATTTAATAAAGCGCCTTTGCAGGATGTTTTTAAAGAATTGGAAAAACAAAGCGGTTACAGTTTTGTATATGGTAAAGAACAACTTTCCACATGCAACAAAGTAAGTGTTGATGTAAAAAATATTCCTGTAGAAAATGCATTGGCACTCATCTTTAAAAATCAGCCGCTGGATTATGTTATCTCAGGAAAATATATTTCCATCAGGCAAAAAAGTATTACGCAGGATGTGCAGCAACAGCCGCCGCCACCTTTTGAAGTGAGCGGTAAAATTGTAAATGACCTTGGCTCTCCGCTGGAAGGAATTACTGTTTCTATTAAAGGAACAAACACCGCTACACAAACCGATGCGAACGGTTTTTTTAAATTGAACGCACCGAACAGCGATGTCACTTTAATAATTAGTGCCGTGAATTATGAAAAACAGGAAATGCAGCTTAATGGTCGTTCCGTAATAAATAATATTGTTTTAAATGCATCTGTAAATTCACTCAATGAAATTGTAATTACAGGTTATTCCGCGCAGAGAAAGAAAGATATAACGGGTGCAGTTTCTGTGGTAAATACATCTGATTTAAAAACAGTACCAGCATCAGATGCTACAGAGCAATTGCAGGGAAGAGCATCCGGTGTAACTGTACTTTTAAATGGAACGCCCGGTGTTCCCGCGCAGGTTAAAATAAGAGGGCTTGGCTCTTTCTCTAACAATAGTCCATTGTATGTAGTAGATGGTGTGCAAACATTCGATATTAGTTCCATTGCTCCTGAAGATATAGAAAGCATGCAGGTATTAAAAGATGCAGCATCCGCATCAATATATGGTGTGCGCAGTTCAAATGGCGTAATCGTAATTACAACCAAGAAAGGTAAAGCAGGTTCGGTGGTTTCATATAATATGAGTTATGGTTCGCAAATGCCCAGTAAAAAATTTTATAACAATACAGTGCTTAGCCCGGAAGAGCAGGCACAATTAGTATTCTTAGTTAATAAAAACCAGGGTATTCCAAATACAGGTTCTATCTACGGCGATGGCACTGAACCAGTATTACCCGATTATTTATTTGCTGGTTTATCGGGCACCAATCCTCCTTCTGGTCCTATTAACGAAGGAAATCCAATAGCTGACCCATCAAAATATTCATTAGACCCATCAAGAATTGGTGATCCTGGTTACGTTCCTTACATCATTGTAAAAGCCAATAAACAAGGTACGGACTGGTGGGACTTAGCAATTAGAAACGCACCTATTCAAAATCATAATCTCACATTCAGCAATGCAACAGAGAAGTCGCGATTTTTATTAAGCTTAAATTATTTTGATCAACAGGCTATCACGATTCTCCAGTTTTACAAGAGATATAATGTAAGAATGAATAGTGAGTTTACATTAATGAAGGGTGTGCGAATTGGCGAAAATTTTTCTATAGGTGCAAGCACTGCAAATGTGCAGGGCAATAGTTCCGGTGGTAATACAAGTAACAACCAGGAATCAAGTGATTTTAATGCTGTATTTAACGCGCAAATTGTACCGGTTTATACAATTAACGGAAGAGATTTTGCAGGTTCAGCAGGTGGTTTCGGCGGACCAAACCCCATAGCTAACCTAACAAGAAAAAAAGATAACCGTGATAACTTTATTGATATACTCGGAAATGTATATGCTGAAGTTGATATCATTCCGCACTTAACTTTTCGCAGCAGCTTTGGCGGATATATTAATACAGAAAATTCAATTACTTATCCCTTCATTGAATATGAAAATAGTTTAAACAGAAGCATTCGCACCTTATCCGAAGGATGGATAAGAGGTTCCCGCTGGATATTTACCAACCAGCTTTCTTATAAAAATACTTTTGGTAAACACAGCATTTCTGGTTTGGTGGGATATGAATCGCAGAAAGATGAAGGCAGGCAGGTAATTACTTCTGCAACAGGCTTTTACACTTTTGCCTATCTTAATTATCTAACGCTGCAAAATGGTGGTCAGCCAAACCTTACAGGAAGTGCAAAATTTATCCCGGTTACAACGGCTTCTGCATTCGGGCAAATAAACTATGAATACGATAACAAATATTTGCTTTCTGTATTGGTAAGAAGAGATGGTTCATCTAAATTCAGTGGCGATAATTTATACGGAACGTTTCCTGCTGCTTCGCTTGGATGGAGAATTTCCAATGAAAATTTCATGCATAATATTAAATGGATTAATGATTTAAAAATTCGTGGCAGTTATGGTTTATCAGGTAATGAACAAGCAGTTGGCGCCAACAATATTTATACAACTTATGTTTCTTCACCTGCTAATTCTTATTATGATTTATTGGAACGCAGAACAATCCTGCACAAGGTTTCTATAACAATTTTGTTGGTAATGTTCAGGGCAAATGGGAAAAAGATTATTCAAGTAATATTGGTATAGATGCAACTATTATAAATAATTCCACCAACATTGTAATTGATTATTATCAAAAAAGAACAGAAGGTTTACTATACAATCAAGGCTCTCAGCCGCTTCAGGGCGAAGCTGCCGCATTCAATCCTTCTTACAAAAATGTTGGTGGTATGAAGAACTGGGGTGTAGATCTGCTTGTTGATAATCGTTCAACTTTTACAAAAGATATTTCCCTCAACACAACATTAACCTTCACCACGTATAAAAATAAAATCACCAGTATAGCGCCTGGCATTCCATATTTTGATGTAAACAGTCCAAGCGCTGAAAAAAACCGGTTGGGGGGGCAAACTATTACACGCAACATTGTAGGCGAACCGCTTTACGCTTATTATGGCTACACTGTTTTAGGAATTTTTCAAACACAGGAACAGGTTGATAAGGCACCGATACAGGATAACGGAACTGGCTCCAATACAGCCTCGCCGGGTAGTTTTATTTATGAAGATATAAGCGGACCGGATGGAAAACCTGATGGCAAAATTGATTCTTACGACAGGAATGTTATCGGAAATCCGAACCCTGATTTTACATACGGAATAAATCTTGACCTGAAATATAAGCGGTTTGATATACAGGCATTTTTCTACGGTGTTTCAGGCAAAGAAAATTATAACTGGGGCAAATGGTTCAATGATTTCTATAGCAATTTTGCCGGTGCCAGTAAAGAAGGTTTATATAATAGTTGGTTACCGGACGGAAGCAGACCAAATGCAACCATCCCCATGCAAACAAGTGTAACAACGTTTAGTACAGCGGGCACTGTTAACTCATTCTTTGTTGAAAATGCGTCTTACTTCAGGCTGAGAAATCTGCAGATTGGATATACGTTCAATACAAAACTGATTAACAAAATCAGGATGACGAAAGCAAGAATTTATATACAAGGCACCAATCTTTTCACCATAACAAAATATAGTGGAATGGACCCCGAAGTAATTGCCAATGCAGAGGGTTCTACAGGTATAGATTATTTAACTTATCCAACCGTAAGGCAAATATCAGTTGGTGCAAACATTAATTTTTAAACATCACTAAACTATCAGATATGTCAGTGAAAAAATTAATAAAAATCTCTTCCCTTTTTGTTTTAATAGCAATATACTTTTCATGCAAGAAAAGTTTCCTGATACAAGACCCGGTTGGCACACTCGACCCCGGCACGCTTGCAGATGAAAAAGGCGTACAGAAAGTTTTAATTGGTGCGTATGCTATGCTGGATAATTACGATCCGGGCATTGAATTTAACCAGTTTGGTGCCAGTGCATCTAATTCTTTATGGGCTGAAATTGGTGGCGGCACTGCAAATAAAGGCAGCGATTTATCAGACCAGGCTGGTGTTTTTACACCAGTTGAAAGGCACGAAGTTGATCCTATGAACCAGGCTGCTTATGACCAGTGGAACGTAAATTATGAAGGCATAAAAAGAGCCAATAGCACTTTAAATTTATTAAACAGTGTTCAGGTTATTTCAGATGAAGACAAGAAAAATATTGAAGGGCAGGCGAAATTTTTACGCGCATGGTATCATTTTAATGCACGCATTGTTTTTAATCATGTGCCATATATTGATGAACATACAGCAGCGCAATTAGATAGCGGAACTATACAGGGAGTTTCTAACCAGGAAGAAATATTTCCAAAAATTCTGGAGGATGCAAAATTTGCTTATGAAAATTTACCTGAACAACAAGATGCGCCCGGCAGAATAAACAAATGGTGCGCCGGTGCATTTTATGGCAAAGTTTTGTTGTACACAAAAGATTATGCAACCGCAAGAACAGTATTGGAAGATGTAGTTGATAACGGCAAAACGCCTTTGGGAGTTAAGTATGATTTAATTCCGAATTACAGCGATAATTTTGATAACGATCATGAAAATACTGCTGAATCTGTATTTGCATTCCAGGCTTCAGTACAGGATAATGCAGGTGCCGGAAATTCAAACTGGGGCGATGTTTTAAATACGCCGCCAAATGCAGGTGGCGGTGCAGGATTTTTTACACCAACTTATTATTTTGTCAACCAATTTAAAACAGATGCAAACGGTTTGCCCCTCGCAAATCCGGATGATAAAGCATTAATGGATTTATATGGACAAAGTTCTGCAGGCTACACACAATATGCGGGCAATGTAGATCCGCGACTTGATTGGACTGTTGGTCGCAATGGTATTCCATATTTGGATTGGGGTATCGTTGACCATTCCTGGGTTCGTACAGATGTGGGCGGTGCAGAGCCGTGGTCATCTGGTCCTTTCGAACCAAAAAAACAAACTATTAAACAATCGCAAGTGGGCGATGCGCATGATGGTTCTATCTGGTTTCAAAGCGGAGGCGTTTCTCTTAATGTAAATCTTATTCGTTTTTCTGATGTTATTTTAATGGCAGCTGAAGCGGAAGCAATGGATCCTTCGGGCAATATTCAAAAATCATGGCAACTGGTAAACAGGGTTAGAGCAAGAGCGGCTGCAACACCAACAGTAAAAACATACGTTGATAATTCAGACCCTTCAAAAGGGTTTACCAATACAGATGCAGCGGCATATAAAGTTGCACCTTATACAACCGTTTTTCCATCACGCGAAGCTGCGATGAAAGCCATTCAGCTTGAAAGATTGCTTGAATTGGGATTGGAAGGTTTGCGCTTTTTTGATTTGGTTCGATGGGGTAATGCAGAAACCGATATGAATGCTTTTTATCAATATGAATCTGCAATACCTTATGCAAAATTATTAAAGCTGCCTTCGGTTGCGCATTATAGTTCTCCCAATGATGATTATTATCCTGTACCGCAAAAAGAAATAGATTTAGGAAATGGATTCATACTTCCATAAAATAACGGCAATCGTTTTTTATCATAAGCAGTAGTTTGGGGTAGGGCTAAGCCCTACCTTTTTTAATTAAACATTCTTGCCTACCTTAAGTTTTAAAATTGATGAAGCGCATTAAATATATTACGCCTTTATTTTTAGTAATATCATTTTTAACATCCTGCACAAAAGAAACAGGCAAGTTTGTTAGTCTTCCATCTTCTCACACGCATATCACTTTCAACAACAATATTCCTGAAAACGATTCTATTAATATTCTAAACTTTCCAAATGTTTATAATGGTGGCGGTGTTGGTGTGGGTGATTTTAATAATGATGGCTTGCAGGATTTATACTTTACCGGGAACCTGGTTTCAAACAAACTGTATTTAAATAAAGGCAAGATGCAGTTTGAAGATGTTACTGCAACTGCGCAGGTTGATGGAGTCGGCGTTTGGAGCCGCGGGGTTGCTGTTATTGATATTAATAACGATGGTAAACTTGATTTATATGTTTGTGCAACAGCGAAAGCAAAACCACAAGACCGCATAAATATTTTATACGTTAACCAGGGAAATAATAAAGATGGCGTTCCTGTTTTTAAAAACATGGCAAGCGAATATGGACTTGCTGATACTACGCAAAGCACCATGGCTTATTTTTTTGATTATGATAATGATGGCGATTTGGATTTATTTATCGGCGTGAATCATATCATCAAAGACGAGTATGTAAACAATTGGCGAAAGCGCAGTTTGAATGGTGAGAATGCAAGCACGTGCAAATTATATCGAAATGATTGGAATGAAAAACTGCATCATCCATATTTTACTGATGTATCAAAACAAGCAGGTATTTTAATTGAGGGTTATACACATTCAGTTGATATTGCTGATTTCAATAATGATGGCTGGCAGGATATGCTTGTTTTAAATGATTACACAACCAGCAATGTTTTATATATCAATAATCACAACGGAACTTTTACTGATAAGTCAACGGAATATTTCAAGCACACAGCTTTTAATTCTATGGGCAGCGATGCAGTTGATATTAACAACGATGGTTTGCCGGATGTAGTTGAAGTTGATATGATGCCACAGAATAATTATCGCAAAAAAATGTTTCAAAGCCCGAGCAGTTATACGGCTTATCAAAACATGGATAAGTTCAATTATCAATACCAGTATCCGCGAAATATGCTGCAATTAAATATGGGCGCGATGATGGGAGAGAACGATAGCATTCAGCATCCGTTGTTTGCTGATATTGGTTTTTATTCAAACATCGCAGAAACAGATTGGAGCTGGTGTCCGTTGGTGGCAGATTTTAATCATGATGGCAATAAGGATATTATTTTCACGAATGGTTTTCCAAGAGATGCTACCGACCGTGATTTTATGGCGTACAGAAAAGAGGCTTTACGGCTCACGCCTGATAAAGAAATGCTTGCGCAAATACCGCAGCTTAAAATTCACAACTATGCTTATGCAAACAAAGGTGATTTAAAATTTGAAGATGTTTCTTATAAATGGGGATTTGGTTCGCCTACATTTTCAAACGGTGCTGCTTATGCAGATTTAGATAATGATGGAGATTTAGATATCATCATTAATAACATCAATGATGCTGCAGGTATTTATGAAAACCGCATTAATGATAATAATCTTTCAGCTAATCACTATCTCTCAGTTAAGTTAACCGGTTCAGAAAAAAATATAAATGCGATTGGCGCTACGGTTGCATTCTTCCAAAAACATCAGCAACAAACATTTGAGAATATGCCGTTCAGAGGTTATTTGTCAACACAATCAATGATAGTTAATGCTGGTTTTGGTAAAGATGAAATGATAGATTCAGTTGTTATTGTTTGGGCAGATAATAAAAAACTTACACTCAAAAATGTAAAAACAAATCAAACAATTATTGCCGATTATAAAAACGCAATTGGTTATATAAAAGATACATTGCAAACCTTTGCAACCAATAATTGGTTTACAAATATTACTTCGGCGTCAGGAATAAATTATGTTCATCAGCAACGTGATTATGTTGATTTTTATATTCAGAAATTAATACCGCATAAGTTAACTGAATATGCGCCTGCCATTGCAGTTGGTGATGTTAACGGAGATAAAAAAGATGATTTTATTGTTGGTGGTTCGCCCGGCAACAGCGCACAGGTTTTTATTCAGCAACATGATGGAACATTTGTGCAGCATGCTTTAATATCAAACATCAGTTTGAAAGAATCTGATGACCGCGGAATTTTATTGTTTGATGCAGACAATGATAAAGATTTGGATTTGCTGATTGTTTCAGGTGGTTATAGTTATCCATCTGGTGATTCTGCATATATGGATAAACTTTTTATAAATGACGGGAAAGGAAATTTTAAAGAAGTGCTGAATGCATTGCCCTTTAATACAACGAGCAAATTATGTGTGCGTGCCTGCGATTATGATAAAGATGGCGACCTTGATTTATTTATTTCCGGTCGCGTTGAACCGAATGCTTATCCAAAACCCGTAAGCAGTTTTATTTATAGAAATGATACAAAGAATGGCAAAATTATTTTTACTGATGTTACCAATACTGTTGCTCCATCATTAGAGAACATAGGGTTGGTTTGTGATGCATTATTTACAGATTATGATAATGATGGCTGGCAGGATTTAATTCTTGCGGGAGAATGGATGCCCATAACTTTTCTGCATAACGAAAATGGTGTTTTTAAAAACGCCACATCAAGCACAAATATTCAAAACCATATTGGTTGGTGGAATAGTATTGTATCGGGAGACTTTGATAATGATGGTGACATGGATTATATAGTTGGAAATCTTGGACTAAATTCTTTTTATCGCACATCGCAACAAAAACCTGTATCCATTTATGCAAATGATTTTAATAATGATGGAAATTATGATGCAATTCCTTCCATCTTTTTGCCGCAATCACTAAATGAAAACAGTCCTGTGCTTGAGTATCCTGCATACGGCAGAGATGATATGATAAGCGAGATGATTGGAACAAAGAAAAAATTTGAATCGTACAAAAGTTTTGCCAACGCAACCATTGATTCCATATTAACTCCGCAACAAATTAAAAACTCCATTAAACTTTCTGCAAACGATTTCTCTTCCTGCTATTTGCAAAACGATGGTAATGGTCATTTTCTAGTAAAGCCGTTACCAATGCAGGCGCAATGGTCACCGATAAACGGAATGGTTGCAGGTGATTTTGATGGCGATGGAAATTTAGATGTTGCCATCAACACAAACGATTTTAGCACAGCACCTGCAATGGGAAGATATGATGCAATGAATGGTTTGATTTTACGAGGAAACGGAAAAGGAAGTTTTGTTCCTTTAACAATGTTACAAAGCGGAATTTGTATTAAAGGAAGCGGCAGAGCTTTATCCAAATTAAAAACTGCAGACAACAATTATTTTTTATTGGCTTCTCAAAACAAAGGACCATTAGAAGTTTTTGGAAACAAGCATCACGAAAAAATAATTGATGTATTACCAGATGATGTATCTGTTATGATTTTATATAATGATCGCAGAAAACAAAAAATAGAATTTAATTATGGGTCATCATTTCTTTCACAATCAGGAAGATTTTTTGAATTGCCTGATAATGTGAAAAGTTATACAATTACGAATTCAAAAAATATTAGCAGAAAGATTTCCATACAATAATGATGAGATGCTTATCGGGAAGGGATTTGAACCAGCAGAGTATATCTTCGCACAAAAACAAGCAGTATAAGCCATTGTAAATAATGATAAAGAAAAAAAGATCAGATCTCTTACAATGCAATGTGAGTTCGATAAAAAAGCAGACTCTCTAAGATTTCAGGAACAGGTTACCAATGAAAAATCTAAACAACAAGAGCAAGAGTTGGCATTATGAAGCAATGAACATGCAATTATTCGATCACCCTGATCTGTTAAACGTGTGTTGATTGCAGGAACTTATCATGCGCATCCTACAAATGTTGCAGCAGCAATAGCTACTGCAGAAGTTTTTGGAGGCACTTTAATTTTTGCTGGCAACTGTACTATCGGAACATTTTGAAATGGAGTATACAGTTCCGCTTTTCCTTTTTTTGTGTTATCAATATTCACTTCCATCTCACTTCTTCATTATCAAAGTTGACAAGGTTGAATTCATAAATGCAGCCATCGCTTCTTCTTTCTCTCTTTTTTCTTCACCAGCAAACTGGGATTAATCTGTTCCAGTGTTTGTTCTGGTTTTAATAATGAATCAACGGTTTTAGAAACATCTTGTATAAGTTTATATGTAACAAAAATATTTTCATTTTTAATTGGAACATTAATTATTGTTTCAGTTGAATCTATCAATGGCTTTCTTTCATTTACCTGTTTAAAAAATTCCCGATCAGTTGAAAGCCTGTTCAATGTTTGAATATGGCTTTCGATTTTCTGTAATGAATAATCAACTTCACTTCCCTTTATTTTTACTTTTTTATCATCAATAAATGAGATGCCTCTGCCTTTGATTACCTTATAACCCTGAGCTTGCATCATTGCCACAAAATGATCAAGGCTTTTTGATTTATGAATTGTTTTTCTTATAGTAATATTCAATTGCTTTTTACGCTCATCTTGTCTTGGCAAATTGCGTTGTTCTTTAGATAAAAACTTCTTTGGACTAAGCACCTGTCGCAGCCCATATTTCAGTTCTGTCTTACGGCAAAAGTTGGCTAATTTCTGGTAGTTGTTACTGTCACTTACAGTTTTCTTATCAAACCCGATTCTGTTGGCTACAATATGTATGTGCTGGTGCTCTTTATCTTTATGTAGAACTGCGACATATTGATTGCTTTCAAAGCCAAAATCTTTGGCGCAATGTTCGGCGATTTCCATAAGCTTATCTTTTGATAAATATTCATTTGGAGAAAGGCTTAATGTAATATGTAAAACAGGTTTTGAAAGTTTTGGATTAAGTTCTCTTACATGATTAAATTGATTGACTAACTGGTTGGTATTTCCGGAGCATTGATTAAAGGATATTATCTCTGCCCGGTTCTTAAATATTTCTTCTTCCGGATGTTGTATGCGCTTATCATTTAAACAATACATCAGGCATCCTCTGAATGATTTTCCTATGGTTACTTTACCTATCATATATTTCTTTTTTCAATGCTAAAAACAATTACTTTAATTCTTTCTTCCAGTGTCTTCAACCCCGCTCTTTCTAAAGCATTCAATTCATCATTTGAGTTTCTTTTTTTAGCGATTTGATTGAGCAAGGCACCAAGATGATTGAGCGCTGCTATGAAGGCTAAATGTTCTGCAGGAATTGTTTTTACAAGCATGACAACTTTGCCGCTTACTCCAAGTGTTCTTAAATATTCTGATACGGTAATACCACCTTGTTTTGCTTTAGCTTTTATAAGCACTTCTTCTACTGAAGTACATTTTATGGTGAGTGTTTTTTTTCGTTTGACAGCTTTAACCGGTCTGCCGCCTTTGCGTTTAGCAGATTCATTAGCTGAATTTTCTTGATTAATCGTTTCCATTTACACATTTCTTTTTCACTTGTTTTATCAAAGTCTCTTAACGAATCCCGCCTATGCGGGATGAGGGAAGCCAGCGTTTTGGGATTACCAAAACATAGCTGGCACATCAAATAAATTACAGCAATCTATTTTGTTCGACACTTTCAAAACTGCTTTTGTTGAAGCTTTCCTAAATGCATCATCCAATCGTTTAAGTCTTTATAACGATTGTATAAACTGCTCTCATCCTTATACCTATGCGAACGTTTTAAAGCAATGTCAGGGCATTTCTTACCGGCATTATTCTGGTCTAAGTATAGATGGATGCTGTCATGCTTTTCCATTAAGCGCAGGCTTCTTTCAAAAAATGAAAGAGCGTTTAGCACCAGAAAATTTGTCAGTGGTTGTGTTTGATTTTGATGAATAGTTTGATAAGTTAAGAAGTCAAAGAAACCTTCGAAAACAGCGATTGACTTTGATTGTTTTATTAGTTGATTTTGGTATTCAATTTTATTCTTTGATATGATTTCCGCACTGCTTTTTGAGACATCATTTTGTGATACAATTGATGAATGAATTAAAAGATTTTCAATATCATTTTTGTACTTGCTTTTTAACTCATTTGAATTATTAAAATGATTGCTTACAACATCCGTTTGTGTATCACGATTTTGTTCCGTGTTGTTGATATAAGTAATATACTTTGGGGAGCTGCTGAGCTTGAAAAAACTGTTCCGTAGTTCATATCCACCAGCACTGTTTTTAAAACCAATAGCTGTATGTTTTGCATCTTTATTACTGAACTTAAATGTTACTTCATAAAAGTATCTGTCTGCAATATTTTTATCTATTCTTCTTTCCTTTAAATAGCGGCAAAGCATAAGGTGCGTGATGGGCTTCTTTGCGGCTATAATTTCGATAGCCGTTTCTGCTGCATCCTTATGATTAATCAAACTATTCTCATGCAGGTGAAACGGCGATTCTTCTTCATGATTAACACTTGTTGATTGCTGTTCAAAAGAAAAAATAGTTACACTTATGCTTAAGCTAAACGTGTTGTCTTCTGCACATTTCATAACGCCTGTTTTTAAATTGGTTGATTAATTTGTTATCTGTACTGCAGCAGTTTCATGATTGCGAATCATGGCTTCTATATCTGCTCGTAAAAAGTATCTTCTTGACTTAATCTTAAAGCTCTTGATTTTGTTTTGTCGTAACCAATCGTAGAGCGTTGGTTTAGATACCTGGAATACAGCACATACATCGCTTAGTTTAAGCAGTGCTTTTTCGGGAAGGTGGTCGGTTGGTGGTTGAAAAGAAGTTTGATTAATGTTTTCTTTTACTACTTCTTCAACTGTTGATCTGATCTGTTTCCAAAACTCCGCCGGAGCCATTGGAAATAACATAGGTGTTTCTTGCATCTTTCTTCACTTTTATCTTGTTCACAATAAGAAAACTACAAGTCAAATTTAAGTAAGCTAAGTGCAGATAACATCACCACTCCAAATTTTGTAGGGAATCAAAAGATCATTTCTTAACAGTTACAATTTTTGATAAAATCAAATTGTATCAAATCATATCAAATGAAATTAAAGCTGATTAAGATTAGATAAGTCTTGATGCCTTTTGGGAAAGCGTTAGAGAACAATTTTTAACAACTAAATTTTAAGCATAAACAAAAGCGTTTAAAAAATCAATCTGGAAAGTTTATGTTGACTTCTTCTCGTTTATTACATGTTGTAGGTAAAGCAATCTTGATACCCATAGTGGGATTATTTTTTCTGCATATTCAACCTGATTGTTTTTTATAACTGCAATCAGTTTTGTTTCGTTTGAATTATCTATAAGGTACGCTTCTTTAAATAAGTGAAACTTAGTGCGCATGTATAGCATTCCCATATCATAACGGTCTCTTACAATATTTTCTGGAACATGATGCCCGCCTTCCACTACCCGTTTTTCAACCCGCTTTATATTAATCTCTACATCTGAAGTACCTAACAGAAGTAATATTAATTCATAGCCTTTTTGTTTCATTTTTTCAAGCCAGTCGAAATCAGTTTGCTTTGAAAGATTGCTTTCAATCATAAAGTCTTCCATCTTGTCAATGTAACCACCAACCCTTTCTCTATAGATCAGGTTTGCGCTTTCAAAATTTTCAGAAGAATAACCGCCTAATTCTTCCCTTGCTATCATATCAACGTTAACAAAGGCAACAGTTGCATCAATGAACTTGTTTAATTTGGCAGAAAAGTAAAATGTTGTTTTACCTGAACCATTGGCACCGGCGAGAATAAAAAGAGAAGGCATTGTTTTTTAATAATCTGCTTTTGAAGCAACAACGGTTTTCTTCGAGGTTAAAGGGTTTTCTTCGATTATTTTTTTATCCTGCAGGTAAATAATAGAACTGCCTGCAGTTTTTGCTTTTTCTCTTGCATAAGCTTTTACTGCAGTTTTCATTATTTTAAAATTGATGTTTACCTTTTCGTTCATAATGCGAATTTACAAATTAAATCAACAAAGCCTGTTGCCCGGCATTTATCGCTTACTTCAAGAGCGCGTTTTATTGATTACTTGTCATTGTTAATGAAGATTGATGTTTTGCCTCGCTCAGTTTTTGCCTTAATAATTTCATATCCTCACTAATCTTTTGCTTTACTACATGGACATAGATTTGTGTTGTGCTAAGCTTTGTATGACCAAGCATTTTGCTTACTGTTTCAACAGGCACGCCGTTGGTTAAAGTAACTGTCGTTGCAAATGTGTGACGGGCTGCATGAAAACTTACGTCTTTTTTAATACCACAAAATGCTGCAATCTCTTTGATATATTTATTCAATCGTTGATTAGACATAAAAGGCAATAAACGTTGTCTGTAAAAGACCCTTGGTTCATTCTTATATTTTTCGATTGTTGAAAACGCTTTTGGTAATAATGGGAGATTAACGGAAATATCTGTTTTTTGCCTGTTCGTTTTAATCCAGTATTCGCCATCTATGCCGATACATAAATTATTACTTCGAAGGTTATCCATATCAACAAATGCTAACCCTGTATAACAGGAAAATACAAACAAGTCTCTCGCTCTTGCTACTATCTTTTTTGATAGTTCAATGTTTTCAATTTTAGATAATTCATCTGCGGAAAGAAAAGACATTTCTTTTCTTTTAAATCTTACTTTGTATTGAACAAACGGGTCTTTGTGTATCCATTCCATTTTATAAGCCAGCGTTACGATCTTTCTTAAACGTTCCATATGCTTCATGATACCATTGTTGGTTAAAGGATTACTCTTATCTAATGGTTCACAGGTCCTGAGAAAAAATTCAAACTCTGTAATGAATTGATAATTGAGCGACGAAAGAAAGATGTCAGCATTCTGATATTTCTTTGTAAGAAACTGGTGAACATATTTTCTGGTCGTGTAGTAATTTTTTAAAGTACCCCATGAAAGAATTGTCTTCATGTTTGTATTGTGATAGTCTATCAAACCAAGCAAAGTATTGTCTGCTTTTGTTTCACCTAAATAAAGCGTTTTAATAGCTTGCGTACTTATTACTTTGTGTTCAAGCAAAAGTTGCTGATAACATTCCATCAACCTGTAACGGGTATCATCAATAAATTTATTGATTTGCTTTGCTTCAGGAGTTTTACTTGAAAGGCATTCCTTCTTCGAATCCCATAAAGAACATAGCACTGTTCGCTTAAGAGAAATATCAATTACTTTTTTGGAAACGGTGATACGCGCATAGATGTAGGCGTTATCAGAATCATTTACTTTAGGCAGTGCAATAAAACGCACGCCGAATGTTTGGGTAGTTTTCATACATCACTTTTTTAAGTTAAAAAATTTCTTACTCCTCAGTACTACCGATAAATTATGTGTGAGAAAAGTTCTTAAAAACAATCAATCACGCTTCGAAGATAGGGTGATCAACGTCTCATAAATTACTCATTGTTTATCTCATAAAACCTATGAGATAAATGATGAGAGATTGGGTAAAATGCGGTAAAGTGTAAAAAGTACAAAGCCCGCAACTTGTTGATTTTGCAGGCTTTAAGTAAAAGTTAATTAAATTGTTCGTCGGGATGACTGGATTCGAACCAGCGGCCTCTTCGTCCCGAACGAAGCGCGCTA
>JBDUBY010000332.1:0-16264 GCA_040003735.1 Parafilimonas sp. | reverse complement strand
ATATCAGCTACATCTGTTCTGAAATTTTCAAAAATTATTTTATTTTCTATTGATAGCGCTTTTGCAAGCTTTACCGCTCCTTCTTTCATATCACCATCACCAACAATTAAAAGCACAGCTTTTGGCTGCACATCAGCAATTTGTTTAAAGGCTTTAATTAATGTAACCGGATCTTTCTGCAATGTTATTCTTCCAATAAAACTTATAACTATTGCATCTTCAGAAATGTTTAATTCATGCCTGATATTTTTTCTTTCACTGCTTTCAGGATTAAATTTTTCCAGGTCAATTCCGTTATAAATAACTTCTGATTTAAAACCAGTAATATTTTCTTTTCCTGTTTTTTGATTTGATGATGAAACAGAAATATTACAGTCCGTTTTTTTTGTGATCCAGTTTTCAAAAAAAATACGCGTTTTCTTTATTAAAGCTGATTGATCATCATGAAAAGACCAGCCATGAATTGTATAAACAACAGGTAGTTTTAAATTTTTTGCTGCCCAGTAAACATTTGATGTTGCTCTTGTACCATGAATATGCACAAGATCAATTTGCTCTTGCTGCATTAGTGTTTTAACCTGTTTCCATTTAGCAAAATCAAAGGCTTTGTTTGATGGAATTACAAAATTTTCAATACCTGTATCATTTAATTCATCAATCATTTGCCCATCAGTAAACGATAATACAACCGGTTTAAAACGGTTTTTGTCAATGTGTTTTACAAGGCTAAGAATATGCGATTCCCCACCTCCAACCTGGCCTTGACGTATTGCCTGTAATACTTTTATCTTTTTATTTTCAATCATTACAACCGGTGCTAAGCTGCATTCTTAAACCATCTTTCATACCACAACTGAAACACTAGTATATTCCAAACTTTTTGATAGGTTACACGTTTGCCCTGCAAATAATCTTTACTTAATTGCATAACTGGTGCATTATTAAATAAGCCGGTTTCGGTAAGTTTTTCTTCACTTAGATAATACTGGATTTTTTCTTTTAATTCATCCTTAAACCAAACTGTTAAAGGAGCGATGAAAGGCATTTTCGGTCTGTCCATTAAATGTTGTGGCACATATTTATGCACCACTTGTTTAAGAATGTATTTATTAGTTTGATTGCGAATTTTAAAATGAGCCGGTAACTGCGATACAAATTCTATAATGCGATGATCAAGCATTGGTTCACGGCCTTCGAGACCTACGGACATTGTTGCCCTGTCAACCTTTACTAAATTATTATCAACCAAAAATGTTTGATAATCTATTGCTAATAATTTATTTAATGTATTAACACCAGCACCTAAATTTTTTTCCGTTTCAAAATTTGTTTTATACCCTTCATATTTATGCTTCAGAAATACATTCGCTTCATCTTCTGTTATATACTGGCTAATATATTTCATTGCAGATGCCGGCGATTTTTCCTGCCAAATTTTCTGCATCTTTTTATAGCGCGTTGCAAAATTGTATTGTTTGTTGAAGTAAGGAATATTTTCTGGATTGATATAACTCATCACATTACCAAACAAAGACTGCATAAAAGAAGGTACAGATTCAGTGTATTTAATTGACTGATTAAATTTATTATAACCTGCAAACACTTCATCGCCTCCGTCTGCAGATAAAGAAACCTTTACATACTGGCTTGCCAGTTTGCTTACCAAAGCAGTTGGAACAACTGAATTATCAGCAAAAGGTTCATCATAAATTTCAGGCAACTTATGAAAAACATCTGCAGCATCTGAGGCTGTTATATACCATTCATGATGATCTGTTCCAAGATATTCTGCAATTTTTTTTGCTTCAGGCGCTTCATTAAAAGCTGCTTCCTTATAACCAATCGTAAATGTTTTTAATTTTTCTGTTCTGTTTTTTTGTAAGATGGCTGCAACACTTGTGCTATCATAACCGCCACTTAAAAATAAGCCAACAGGCACATCAGCAACCATACGGTATTCATAAGCAGAAATCAATAATCTTTCTACTTCATCAATGGCTTCTGTTTCAGAAATAGCCAGTGTAGGTTTGTTGTAATAATCGCAAACATTCCAATACCTGGTTTCAGAAATATCTTTATTGTTTAATGATAATTTTAAATAGTGTGCTGGTTTTAATTTAAAAGTGTTTTTAAAAATTGTATGCGGTGCTGGAATGTAACTATACTGTAAAAAAAGTGAAAGACTGTTTATATCAATCTCTTTATAAAATGATGCATGCTGATGCAGGCTTTTTAATTCAGATGCAAATAATAAAACCGAATTATTCCAATAATAATACAATGGTTTTACACCGGCTCTATCCCTGCAAATAGTTACTTCCTGTTTTTCTTCATCATAAATTACATACACAAACATGCCGATGAATTTTTCAACAACTGCATCTCCCCAGCGGTGATAACCTTTTAAAATAACTTCTGTATCTGAAGTTGAATTAAAAGAATATCCTTCCATTATTAATTCGTCACGAATATCCTGGTAATTATAAATTTCTCCGTTAAAAATTATATGAAGATTGTCAAAATGCATTGGTTGCTTTCCGTTGGCAGAAAGATCAATTATTGATAATCTTCTTTGCCCCAAACCAATAAGTGCGTTGCGGTTATCCAGTACTTCATAACCCGAATCGTTTGGCCCGCGATGCGTTAATACATCCGTCATATTTTGCAATACAGAGACAGATGTATTTTTATTAAAATCAACAAAGCCGGCTATTCCGCACATAAAATCAAACGTTTTTTAAATTGTGGTTTGAAAGATTCCAAATCAAGCCTTTCCAAAAAGCTTTTAAATGATCATTTTCTTTCTTAAACAAATAGTTTATTGTGTTTTTAGGAAGCGTTAAAAAGGTGTAATAAAAAGCAAAGCCAAGAAATGACAGGCCTTTTATATTTCTTCTCATAAACAAAATCCTGTTCCTGTTTAGATAGAACGTTTTTAATGTGCTTTTCTTGCCAACAGACATAGATTCTTTGTGATATATTAAAGATTTATACTGATAATAAATGCTGTAACCTTTTCTTTTAATTTGTTCGCACCAGTCAAACTCTTCATAATATAAAAAATAAACTTCAGGCATCAGGCCAACTTCATCAATCACTTTTCGCGAAACCATCATACCGCCGCCATGCGCATAATTTGTTTTTGCAATAGCATCATATTGTCCTTCATCTTTTGTGCGGCAACCAACCATACTGTTTCTGCCGGTAAAAGCATTAATCGCATTATAACCTGCAAATTCAATTGTACCAGGTGCATAGAAATAATGAAACTTTGGACTAACAACGCCTGCATCAGGATAATCTTCAAATATTTCAAGTAAGCCATCAAATATTTGCGGAGAAAGTTCTGTATCATTATTTACAAAAAACAAATAATCTCCTTTTGCTGCTTTAATACCCAAGTTATTTCCGCCTGCAAAACCTAAATTTTTTTCGCTTAAAATAATTTGTGCCGAAGGAATAATTTTTTTTAATTCTTCTGATGGATTTTCGGACGAATCATTATCCACAACAATCACTTCTATGTTAGAATACTCAAGACGTAATATTGACCGCAGCAAATCTGCAGTAATATTTACATTGTTGTAATTAACAGTTATGATTGATATGAGTGGTTTATTTATCATTTAAATTATATAACGGATTGTTTATTTCGTTTTTTGTGTGCATTGTATGGATGAAAACATTTTTGGCTTTTCTCAATGTGAACAAAGAACCAACCATTAGCAACATCGCTTTTGGCAATTGTAAAACTGCTGCAAATGTTTTTTTACTTAATAATTGATGCGGTAATGCTATTAACAGCGCTATAAAATATAAAAGTGTAACTGCTGCAAAAAGTTTAAATATCAATAAAGATTGAACCGCATAACTTAATACGCTTAATAATAAAAGTGCAAAAATTAAAAGAACTCTCGGAGGAACCAGGTTATTTAAAACCGCAAGATTAAAATAGCTGAAATTGCCCTTGAAAAGTTGTTTAAAACCTGGAACAAAAAATTCTTTTAAATAGGTAAACTGGCTAAGTAACCATCTTTTTCTTTGTTGTTTAAAAGCATTTGGATTATCGATTTTTTCATCGAAAATCAATGCATCTTCAAGGTATTTTATTTTATTGCCAGATTCAACAATTTTTAATTGCAATGGTTTATCAAAACCGCCAACTGCAGAAATTTCAGATAAAATATTTTTTACAGTATTAAATTCAAAAGCCATTCCCGAGCCAATTACGGCAGATGATAAACCAAGTGCATTTGCACCTTTCCTGAAAATATGATTGTTAATCGCTTCGCTGCATCCGTCAAGTACCGCAAAATCTGTATCAATATTTTTTGCAACTCTTTTACCTTGTACTGCTTTTATGCCATTTGAAAATTGGTAGTTTATTTGCCTTAAAAAATCATCACAAAGAATATTGTCAGCATCACATATTAAAGCTATGTCGTAAGGTTTGGCAATTTGCCTAAAAGCTTCGTTAAGTGATTTTGTTTTGGTACTATTTTCAAAAGCAACTTCAATAACGTTTACCCGTAAATTTTTTAATTGTTGAATGGTTGAGGGTTGAAAAGAATCTGCAATTATGTATATATCAAACCAATATTTTGGGTAATCAAGTTTCAAAAGATTTTGTGCAGTAGATAAAATGATATTATCTTCTTTATATGCAGGAACTAATACTGCTATGCGTTTTACTGCCAGAGCATAATTTGAACCACTGCTTTTTTTGAGTAATGTGCCTGCTACAGAAAAGATGAAAAAGTACAGCACTGAAAAACTGCAATAAGCCAGTAACACTAAAAATAATATTTCTACTGTTGCGTTAAACATTGTGCTTTTGTATTAATTCTTTTGGAGTTTTAAGCAAAATCTTCATGTCAAACATGAAAGAATGTTTGTTGGCATAATCTATATCCATATTGATTCTTTCCTGCACAGTTAAATCATAATTTGCTCTGCCTTTTACCTGCCATAAACCGGTAATGCCAGCAGGCGCAAAAAACCTCTTCGCAGATTTATCAACTGTAATAGTTTGTGCTTCGTATAAAGGCAAAGGCCTGTTACCAACAAGGCTCATATCACCTTTTAAAACATTAAAAAGTTGTGGCAATTCATCAAGGCTTGTTTTGCGCAGAAGCTTACCAACACGCGTTACACGCGGATCATCCTTCATTTTAAAGAAAAATGATTTCTGGAAATCTTTATATTCATTCATGTATTGCAAATCAGCAATCATACTGTCTGCATTTACCACCATAGTTCTAAACTTGAAAAAAGTAAATACTTTATACCATTCGCCTGCACGTTTTGACCTGTAAAAAATCGGTCCTTTACTTTCTAATTTTACAGCAATTGAAATGATAATTACTAACGGAAGCAAGAATAGCAGTAATGCTAATGAGAGAACAATGTCCATAGCACGCTTTAGAATGTACTGACGATCTAAAACTCTTTTTTTAGGTAATTCAACATGATATGGTAACTTATCTTGTAAGGTTTTAAATTTCTTTAAAATTTTAACTTTATAAACTAAATCTGAAATAGAAGTGTTGCATGAAATGATGTCATCAACACCATCTGTTTTGCTTAAACGCAGGTTCTTAATAGATTGTTCCTTCAAAAGCAACAAAAGCAGTGGTGTATGATTAAGTAATTTTTTTGTAGTTAAAAATGTGCTTAATTCTGAAATACTTTGTTTTGTTATTTCGCAATCGCATAGTATAGCATCAAAAAATTTCTTATCAGTTACATTTAAAATTTGTTTTGCTTCATTAATGTTTTGGGCAATAATCAAATCAACACCTGCAAAGCAAATTTCTCCTTTTTCAAGCGCAGATGGTGACAATATTAACAGCAACCTCAATTTTTGTTTTTGAGGAAATTCTGTTACCAGAAAGCTTTCTTCAGAACTTTTGGTTAGTGGATTTGATAAATTGATCATAGCAGTTAGTTATTACAAGAAATTGTTTGGGTAATTGAGTTTAAGATAGTTGTGTCAACTAAATTTTTAAGACTTATCGGGTCAAAAGGTTTGTGTATTGCAGTTATAGAAGGAAATTCTGCTAATTCCGGCGAGGGCGAGCTTGAAACGACTACAACCGGAATATTTTTATATAATATACTTGTTAGCAGGTGTTTTATGAATTCGTAACCAGTAATATTTTCCATTAAAAGATCACTTATTATTAAATCAGGAATAATGCCTTTAGAAAGATAGCACATCGCTTCAACGCCATCGCTGGCGGTAAAAACAATATACTTTTTTTCAAAAAGCTTTCTAAGCAACAGAACCATCACCTCGTCATCATCAACTATAAGTAACGTATTTTTCATCTTTCGGTTTGCGTTTATCGCTTGTAATTAATTTATGACATAAAATTAGTAGTAGTAAATCACCTTAAACAGGGAAAGTTGGTAAACGTTGGGAAAATGCTCGGGAACGCGAAAAATACCTTGTGAAATTATTAGATACAAACGTAAATAACCGATAAAACGTAATTTGCGTATATGGCTTTTTGGAAATGTATCTTTTTTACGGGCATCTTCATTTTTCTTTATAATTATATTGGATATGCTTTTATTATCTACTTCATTAACAAAATTGCGCCCAAATTTAAAAATATAAAGCCAGAAAACTATTATCCATCGGTAACTTTTATTGTAGCGGCTTATAATGAGCAGGAAATTATTGAAAAGAAAATAGAGAATACGTTAAGATTGTCCTATCCGTTAACCCAAATTGAATATATTTTTATAACGGATGGCTCTACAGATAATACAATGTCAGTAATAGAGAGATTTCCTGAAATTAAGTTGTTACATAAGCCTGCAAGAGAAGGCAAGTCTTCAGCATTAAACCGGGCTGTGCTTGCCGCAAAAAATGAAATATTAATAATTAGTGATGCCAATACTTTTTTAAATACAAATGCAATAGAACTTATAACATGCCATTATAGCGATAAGTTAACCGGAGGTGTTGCCGGCGAAAAAAGAGTTATAGCATCTGCTGATGATAACAGTAATATTGGTGGGAGAGAAGGTTTATACTGGCGCTATGAATCGTTTTTAAAGAAAATTGACTCTGATTTTTATTCTGTTGTGGGAGCTGCAGGAGAGCTATTTTCAGTAAGACGAAATTTGTATGAAAACTTGCCTGCATCAACTATTCTTGATGATTTTGTTGTATCGTTAAAAACTGCAGAAAAAGGATATAGAATAATTTATGAACCTGGGGCTTACGCTATGGAATTTGCATCTGCATCATTAAAAGATGAAAAGAAAAGAAAAATACGCATTGCGGCTGGTGGCTTTCAATCAATAGCCATGCTTTCTTCTTTATTTAAATTTTGGAAACATCCCAGGCTTACTTTATTGTATGTATCGCACCGGGTACTGCGCTGGACGCTGAGTCCGCTTGCCTTAATTTTAATTTTAATCTCCAATTTTATCCTCTCAGTAAACACCCATAGTTTATTTTATATTATTTGCCTTATTGCCCAAATCATTTTTTATTTCACAGCATTTATATCTAAATACATCCCTTCAAACTCAAAACTTAAGGCTTTAAAAGTTACAGGCTATTTTGTATTTATGAACGTTTCTGTAATCCAGGGTTTCTTTCGTTTTATCTTTAAAAAACAAAATTCTGCCTGGGAAAAAGTAAGCCGTTCTGCTGCTGCAATACATGTAGATTAAACCATAAGAAAATTTATATGGTTAATAAAAGGCAGTTTCCATTCTACTCACAAACTTCATCTTAGAATTAGCTGCATTCACGAATTAAATTAGTTGGATAGCAAATTCATCAAACTTAAATCTATTCAAACTGTATAAATTTATTCTTGAAGAACTAAATGGTAAGCAGGAATTAAATAATGCTACATTTTTATGGCTTGGTTTTATCTGCTTACAACCAAATATTTCTTTGGACGTATGTTATATCAACACTTGTTACGTGAAGACAAGTAAGAACGACTATATTAGAAATATTGTAACAATAAATTCAACAAAAAATGCATTTGTTAAATTAATTTTTAAGCAACCAATGCTGTGAAGCTTGGGTATAGTTTGCTTGATGTATTTGAATAAAAGCTATAAGTTAAGGTTTGTGAGATTAACTAACATTATACTAATTTTCCACGATCTATATAGATAAATATAAAGCCCATTTAGAAAAATATCGCTAACCATAAATCAGTAAATACCTCCTATCCGTAGATATACTTGGTTAATTAACTAAACTACTATCAACAATGAAAAAACTTTACATTTTCCTATTCCTTTACAGCTGCATAACATCAATTTCTCAAAATAAATTATTTTCTCAATCAGTATTAGATCCAAATGACCCGATAGTAGAATATGATTCCTTGAATCCTCCGGTTCAACCACCTTATAATCAAATCGGAAAATGGGTAAGAACAAAAAGTTTGTCATGGAATTCTGATTCGTATAAAGCATACATATACCAGGGTTCATGTTTTCGTTTAAAATTTCCAAAATCATATAATCCTAATGCAAACGATGGCAAGAAATATCCAATTGCTTTGGTATTTCATGGTGGTGGAGAAGCAGGACCAATTACAGATAATGAAACCCAGTTATATCATGGAGGTTTAGACTATGGAAATGCGGGTGATAACGGAACATTTGATGGCTATATATTATTTATGCAAAGCCAGGGCTTTTGGGGTATTACTTCTTATATGAGGCTTATAGATGTTATCAATTACATGATAGCAAATAATAAGCTTGATCCCTTTAGAATAAGTGTAAACGGACTTTCATCAGGCGGACAGGCTTCATGGGACATGGTTCTTGATTATCCTAATTATACAGCCGCTTCGCTGCCGATGTCGAACATTTCAATTGGATATAAAGATCCATCGGTTGTAAACGCTGTGAAATTTACACCAATATGGGATTTTCAAGGTGCACTTGACGGATCACCAGCACCTTCCACCGCACAGCAGGTTAGAGATGCTATGGTGAGTGCAGGTGGCGATTACAAATATTCTGAATACGCAAATGTTGGCCACAGCACATGGGACAGCGCTTTCGCTGAGCCTGACTTTTTCCCTTTTATGTTAAGAGCTTACAGTTCAAACCCATGGACCTTATATGGGAGAACAAATTTTTGTAACGGAGATCCAATAAACTTAACGTTAGGCGTTCCGCCTGGGTTTAATGGATATCAATGGAAAAAAGATGCTGCTGTTATTTCAAATGCCACTTCAAATACGTTAAATGTTACTGCTTTAGGTACTTATTATGCAAGAGTTTTAAGAGGTTCTACATGGTCTGATTGGTCTCATATACCGGTTGTTGTTCAAATAACACCACCAACTGTAACTCCACCAATTACGGTAGCAGGTGCAATGAGCAACGTACTCGAATCGGCTGACGGTAAAAATTATGTAAATCTCCAGGTACCTGGTGATGGATATACAAGCTATACATGGAAGAAAGTTGGAAGTGATAATGTTATTGGAACAAACAGTATTTATACGGCAAATCAGCCAGGTCAATATATAGCAGCAGTTACGCAGCAATATGGCTGCTCATCAGTTTATTCGCCACCATTTACAGTAGTTGATGCGAAAGGTGCAAATGCTCCTGATGCTGCATCAAAACTTACTGCAACTTCGCTATCAAGCACAGAAGTTTTATTGAATTGGGAAAATAATCCGCATCCAATTTATAACGAAACTTATTTTGAAATTTACAGAAGTACTGCACAAAATAATAATTACAGCTTTGTTGGAAAAGTTTCTGCAGATTCTTTGTTGTATAAAGATTCAAAGTTATCTGCCGGTATAAATTATTTTTATAAAATAAGGGCTGTGAATAATAACGGAGCAGCACCATTATCGAATATTGCGAGCGCATCAACAAATGAAGATAATACGTTGCCGGTGCCGCCAGCGAATGTAAAAGTTGTATACGCTACTAATTCTTCTATAAAAATTCAATGGGATTCTTCAACCGACAATGTGGGTGTTAAGAATTATGAAGTATATATTAATGGGGTTAAAAGTTATTCAACTACACTTAATAATTTTACAGCAAATGCATTACAGCAAAACAAGGTTTATACATTTTTTGTTAAGGCCGTTGACTCTGCAGGCAATCATTCCATCCAAAGTAATACTGCAAGCTCGGCAGCAGCATTGAAGGGTTTCTTCTATAAATATTACGAAGGCTATTGGTTAACAGTACCAGATTTTAATGCATTATCGCCTTTGTCAAGTGGTGTGTCTGCATTGCCTGACGTAAGTGTAAGTGCAAGGCAAACTCAATTCGCTTTTCTGTGGCAAGGTTATATAAATATTCCTGTTACAGGTGCTTACAGAATTGGAATAACTTCAGATGATGGAAGTAAATTATGGCTGAATGAATATGATCCTTCTATAACACCTTTAATTGATAATGACCATTTAAGTTCTGTAAAAACTAAGTATGCACCTGTAACTTTGCAACAGGGTGTTTATCCAATTTCAATTGCTTATTTTCAGAATAAAAATGCAACTGGTGTTCAATTAAACTGGATATGCAAAACACTTTTTGGTGATTCACTCTCACATCCAATTGATGCATCATATTTCACATCTGGTTATACTCCTGCAGACACGGCTCCAAAAAAGCCAGGCGATCCTACTGCTACAGTTGTTGATTATAAAACAGTAAAAATTACATGGGCTGACAATAGTAATAACGAAACAGGATTCCAGGTTTACAGATCGTTAAAGCCGGTTCTTGATTACTCAATAATTTATACCAGTGGTCCAAATGTGAAAACATATACAGATTCCGGTTTGTCTGCAAGAACCAGGTATTATTATAAGATAAATGCGACCAATAACTTTGGTACTTCGTCACTTACAAATTACAGTTTAGCAACAACAACGGCGTCGCCTACTCCACCTAAGCCACCCACAAATTTAAAGGCGGTGGCATTGTCTGCCTCTTCTATAAAAGTTACCTGGACAGATGTTGCTACAGACGAAATAAATTATTTGGTTTTAAGGTCATCATCAGATACATCTAACTTTAAAACTGCCGCCCTGCTACCTGCTAACAGTACTTCGTTTACTGATACTGGTTTGTATGGCAACACTTATTATTTCTATAAAGTAAAAGCTGTTAGTGCTACATCTACTTCGGTAAATAAACCGGCTGCAAAAACAAAAACTCAAAATAATCCGCCGGTAATACTTAACAGATTCGCCCAGCAGGTTGTTCGTTATGGTATTCAAAATACAATACAGGTTGTAGCTGTTGATTCGGATGCAGATCCAATTTCATTCTCGGTTAAAGGCATGCCCGCCTTTGGAACATTTGCAGATAACAACAACGGAACTGCCACCTTAACTTTTAATCCTTCGTCCACTCAGCAGGGGAGCTATTCGAATATTAGGATTATTGCAAAAGATACATCGGGAGGTTCTGATACTGATACTTTTATGCTAACCGTTAACGATGATTACGCTCCTGCAATGGATACTATTGCAGATTATACTCTTGATGAAGGCGATGCCTTAACTATTTCATTAACTGCAACTGATCAAAATGCCGGTGATACTTTGACTTGGTCTGTAACCGGAGCACCTGATAACTACACATTAAATCCTGTAAATAATGGAAAGCTGAATTTGCATTTGCATCCCACTTATGCCGCTTCCGGAACTTATCAAATTCAGGCCACAGTTAGTGACGGTAAGGGGCGAAGTGTAACCAGGCAGTTTAATGTGATTGTAAACGATAAAGACCCGGGCCAAACTGTGTATTTGCGTTTTAAAGATCAGGATGCGATGGGTTTGCCATGGAACGATATAACCAGCGTTAATTCTTCCAATTTTAAAGATGTTTCAAACGTGGCTACCGGCATCGGGCTAAATATGCAAACATCATGGTTTAAAACATGGCATGAAGGTCCATCAACCGGCAATAATTCTGGAATTTATCCTGATCCTGTTTTGAAAGATTACTATTTTTTTGGAAGCCAGGGAGGACCTTCAACAGTTACTTCCAAGTTCACTGGTTTAGATACGTCAAAATTTTATAATATTAGTTTTTATGGTGGAAGTGTTTGGTCAGGCGCATCTAACAATGGCAGTACCATTTATACAATAGGTTCTCAATCTATAACATTGAACGTACAAAATAATACAACCAATACGGCTGACTTTATAAATATAAAACCGGCCGCCGATGGTACCGTAACCTTTATTATGACAAAAGCTGCAAACGCTCCGTCTGGTTATATAAATGCTATCGTAATTAAATCTTTATTTACCGATAGTTCTAAACCGTTGGCGCCAGAGTTTTTGTCTGCAACAAATATTCCCGGTAAAGGTGTGCGGTTAACATGGAATGATGTGGCTTATAATGAAACTGGTTATAATGTTTACCGTGCTTTAAACAGTTCAGGGCCTTTCACACTTATAACCGGAGACCTCGCATTTGGTTCAACCAGTTTTATTGATACTACGGCAGCAGGCAATACGCAGTATTATTATACAGTGAAGGCGGAAACGTCTAAGAAGCTTTCTGATTCTTCAAATATCGTAGGAATTTTAACGCCAGACCGTGTTCCTGTTATTGACCCAATAGCCAGTATAACAATTAAAAATAATCAGCAACAAACAATTAATGTAAATGCGGTTGATGATAACAACGATCATATTACATTAATGGCAAGTAATCTTCCATCTTTTGTAACATTTAAGGATAATCATAATGGTACCGGTTCGTTTACTGTAGCACCTGCAAATGGCATTATAGGAACGTTTGAAGATATTACAGTTACGGCAACAGATAACAGTGATTCAGCAAGTTCAGTTTCATTCAATATTACTGTTACAGATCAGAACCTGAATTCCGTTTATATCAACTTTTCTAACAGTAGCAGCCTTGTAGGAAGTGCGCCATGGAACAATTTTTACACGTTCCCATCTCCAAATGCAACAATTTCAAATTTGCTTGATGACAATAACGCACTTACGACAGTTTCACTAAAATTCCTGAACGGTTTCCAGGGAAATTTTGCAGCTGGAATGCAGCCCGGAAATAATAAAGGGGTATATCCTGAAGTTGTAATGCGTACAGGTTTGCTTGAAGGAGGTACGAAAACTGATTCAATACAAGTATCCGGATTGACGAAAAATAAAAAATACAATTTTGTATTTTTCAATAGCCGTGATGATGGATTAAAAGGCAATACTAATTTTACTGTAGGCGCACAAAGTGTTACGCTTAATGCAACGCATAACATTAATAAAACTGCTGAAATAAATGGTATCGTTCCAGATGCAAATGGACGAGTAACAATTAAAGTTTCGAAAGTTGCAGGCGCTGATTATGCATTCTTTAATACGTTAATTATTCAAAGTTTTGATAGTACGCTTACATTGCTTTCACCCTCAGATCTTCGAGCAGGTGGTATTACCAGGAAATCAGTGAATCTTCAATGGGCAGACAGGAGTTCAGATGAAACAGGATTTGAAATTTGGAGAGCAAAGGATAGCACAGGTTCAACCTATTCACTTTTAAATACAGTTGCGGCAAACACTACCAGTTATGTTGATTCCAATTTAATTCCTGGATTTACATATTACTACATAGTTCGTGCTGTAAAAAATAGTGTGAAATCCAGTTTCTGCAGTGTACTTGCAGCTACAACTTATTCGCAGGTAATTTTTGTAAACTTTAGTTATGAAAATAATGCAAATGTTCCATGGAATAATACCGCAGCTTTACCTGAGTTAGGTTTAACATGGAATAACCTTTTTGACAACACAGGTTTGCCTTCAAGCATTAGTATGCAGCAAACAGGGATTTTTGCCGGGATGTATAGTGCAGGTATGAATACGGGAAGTAATTCTGGAATCTTTCCTGATAAAGTAATGATTGATAATTATGGATTATTTACAGGCCAGGGCTCTACTATGAAAGTTACGGGCCTAAGTCTAAATATGAAATACGATTTCACATTTTTTGCAAGTTCTAATATTGGTGGTGATGTTAATACGGCTTATACTATAAATGGAAAGAAAAGTATACTTAATGCATCATTTAATATAGATGGTACAGTAACAATTTACAATGTTGTTCCTGATAACAATGGTGAGGTTGTTATTTCAATTGCTCCTAACAGTAACTCATCGCAATATGGATTAATTGGAGCATTGCTTATTCAGGAGTATGGGGCTGCAACTAATGGTATTCCTACACCACCTCATTCATTTAATAAAACTTCAATTGCGTTGGTAAACGGTAAGCAGCAATCTTCGTTACTTAACAAAAGCCAGGATTATAAAATCTTTGCTTATCCTAATCCATTTAATCAGGATCTGACAGTATCAATAAATCTTAAACAAGAAGATAATATCAGAATTCAGTTATTTGATATTAAAGGCAAACCTGTTTATGCAAAGGATTTCGGAAAATTGCAACAAGGCTCGTATAACTTATTACTAAAACCAGGTAATAATATTTCAGCAGGAATTTATTTTGTGGAAATAATTTATGGATCGGTCAAACCTGATTATATCAAAATCATAAAACAATAGTTTTTAAAACGGCACTTCTATATTGAAGTGCCGTTTTAAATTTTGATTATTAAAGTTCTATAAAATGCTTCTTGATAAAAAAGCACTACACTTATTTTAAATATTGATCTAAGCTAAGCAGAGCTTGCATTTCGGCTTTTTTTGCTTACCTGCTATTACATTGCTCTTTTAGTTGTTTGCATTCACGAACAAAATCTGTTCTTTCACTAAGTAGAAGGTATCGGTTTACGTACACGGCATTAGTTTTATAATCTTTTTCTGAATTCCGTTCACAGTACAAAATAAAACGATGCGAAAAATTTACCTTCTTCTATTGCTAACTGCTTTTGTTACTTCAAGTAACATAACTACAGCTCAATCCGTATTAGATCCTAACGATCCTATTGTAACCTATAATGCATCTAATCCGCCAACGCAGCCGCCTTTCGGGCAAATTGGTAAATGGGTTAGAACCCCAAGGCTCGATTGGAATACAACGTCATACAAAGCGTATATCTATAAAGGTTGCGCGTTTCGTTTGAAGTTTCCTAAAAGTTATAATCCAACTGCTAACGATGGTAAAAAATATCCAATGTTGGTTTTCTTTCATGGTTTGGGAGAAACAGGAAGTATTTATGATAACGAATATCAATTATATCATGGTGGAGATGATTTTTCTGCTGCAGTAGATAACGGCTCATTTGATGGTTATGTTCTTTGCATGCAAAGCCAGGGTTTTTGGGGTTCAGGTCAATATCAATATATAACAGAGATCATTGACTATATGGTTGCCAATAACAAATTAGATCCATTCCGCGTAAGCGATAATGGATTATCTGCGGGCGGCCAGGGTACCTGGGAAATGATGTTAGATCATCCCACTTATATATGCGCAGCAACTCCGATGTCATCTGTTTCAATTGGATATAAAGACGATGCAAATCAACTTAAATATACGCCTATATGGCTTTTTCAGGGTGGCTTAGATGGTTCTCCTGCGCCATCAACTGCACAACAGGTAAGAGATGCATTTGTAAATGCGGGCGGTGATTTTACTTATACAGAATATCCTGATCTTGGTCATGGAGTTTGGGATAGAGTTTGGACAGAGCCGGATTTTTATCCGTTTCTATTAAGAGGTTACAGTTCAAATCCGTGGCCTTTATTTGGAAGAACAGAATTTTGCCCCGGAGATGCAATTAATGTAACACTTGGGTTAGCGCCGGGTTTTGATGCTTACGAGTGGAGAAAAAATGGTGTACTAATT
This sequence comes from Parafilimonas sp., assembly GCA_040003735.1. GTDB lineage: Bacteria > Bacteroidota > Bacteroidia > Chitinophagales > Chitinophagaceae > Parafilimonas. The sequence continues at coordinate 451 of JBDUBY010000332.1, read as the reverse complement.
AATGGCGCCAGTTCAAATTCAATAAATGTAAATGATACCTCAACTTATGATGCCCGTGTAAAACGAGGAAGTATATGGTCTGATTGGTCGCATACTCCTGTTCATATAAAATTAAAAGATCCCACAGTTCCACCGGCTATTTCTATACTAGGATTAATGAGCGATGTAATTCCTGCACCTGATGGAAATAATTTTGTAAATCTCCAGGTTCCTTCAAATTATACAAGCTATACATGGAAGAAAGTTGGAAGTGATAGTGTTTATGGGTCAGCCAACATATTAAAAGTTACGCAGCCAGGAGATTATAAAGTTTCCGTTACTGAACAGTATGGCTGTATCAGCGTTTTTTCATCACCGTTTACCGTTATAAATGCTAATGGAGCAAATGCTCCAAGCCCTGCTTCAAGCCTAACTGCTACTTCATTGTCTAATACACAAATTGAATTAGATT
>JBDUBY010000362.1:0-4812 GCA_040003735.1 Parafilimonas sp. | reverse complement strand
CAACCGCTGCAATGGTTGCCGTTTGAATTACTGCAAACAAACTCCATCCATATAAGAAACCTGCAAGCGGGTTAAATGCTTCTTTTAAATAAACATATTGCCCTCCGGCTTTTGGATACATGCTGCTTAATTCGCCGTAACTTACTGCTGCGGTTATGGTCATGAAGCCCGTTATTACCCAAACTAAAGTTAACCAGCCGGCGCTGCCAACGTTGCGTGTAATATCTGCACTTACAATAAAAATACCTGAGCCTATCATGCTGCCGGCAACAATCATAGTTGCATCAATCAAACTTAATGAAGGCTTAAAATGTGTTTTGGTTTCATCCATAATTCAAATTAAAAATCCCGTTTTTACTGAACGGGATTTGAAGATAGTAAAATATGTATGAATTATTTTTTCTTTGAACTTTTATAGTCATCATTCAGTTTTGCAACAACATCCTGTGTTATATTTCTTACTGAATCTTTGTAGTAAATCACATTGTCATCGCTATTGGTTGCAAATACAAATTCATAACCTTTTTGCGCGCTGTATGCTTTTAAAAAATCTTCTATTTTATTTTTTAATGCAAGCATCTTCTGCATGTATTCGCCCTGGAAATCCTGGCCAAGGCTTTGTTGCTGTTGCGAATAATAATTATCTAAACGCTGCAGATCTTCCTGCATCTGGCTTTGTTCTGTTTGCGAAAGTGTTGCGCCGCGTTTATTGTAATCATTAACTTTGGATGTGTATTGCTGGCGAATGTTATTCAACTTCGATTCCATTACATCATTTTTACCTTTTAAATAATCACGTGTTTCTTTTGCAAACACATAATATTTTTCCAAAGTATCCAAATCAAAATATGCAATTTTAAAAGTTGTTTTAGATGATGCCGGCTGAGAAACTACTACAGGCGCAGAAGTTTTATTACTGTAAAAGGCGTAGTACAAATAACCTAAAGCAATTAGTAAAATTATATTTAAAACGAGTAACCCTTTATTCATTTAATAATGCTTGTTTAAGAGCGGTGAAGATAAAAGTTATGCATAAATAAAATTGTTAAATCAAGCCAGGCAATTATTGGTAATGTATAACATTCTCAAAGTTTAAAATAGCAAAGAGATTTCAATGCTTTCAACTTAGTTGTTATCTCGCTCAATATTTCTTCGACTACTATTTATTATTCATTTAAAAACGATTCACTATGGCCATGTTTGGTGTAGAAGGTATAAGATACTTTAGTAATGCAAGAGCCGCTGGTGTTAGCACTGCGGGCGATTTGACATATACTTTTAACCGTTGTAACGGTTTCGATGACAAATTAAGATCAGCCGGGCATTCCCGCGCATTTTACTGGGCGAATGATGATTGTTGGGAAACAGACATTCGCGATAAAGATAAAGGCGGCGATGATGAAACATGGGTTGATAATGTTGATATTTTCTGGATAGAAACACACGGCAATCATGAAGATGATGGAAGGGCTCGTATGCTGTATGATAATCCGCAGCAAAACTGGCGCACTTATTCAGATCAATGGCAACTTGGTGAAGACTGGAACCTTGAATGGATGATGGCATATTCATGTTTAACAGTTGATCTTAATAATGTTGCCGGCATATGGAATATTTTTTCGGGCATGCATATTTATTGCGGAGCATGGGATGAAATGTGGGATGGCTGGACAACAGATGAATGCGGAGAAGATGTTGGCGATAATTTAATAGATGGCGATACTGTTTCAGATTCATGGATTGATGGTGTATCTGACTGGTATTTTGATAATCATCCGGTAACTGTTTGCGTTGGTGATAGTGCAACCTGGAATAATGGTAACATTCAATGGGATCGTAGTTATCTTAACAGAGATCATTTATGGGGACATGGAAATGTTGATGCTGATTTAGCACCATCTCAACAAGCATGTATTTTATGGCGCTGGGCAGAAGGTTGATTCTATCTTTCCTTAAAAAATCAAAACAATATTTACAATTTATTTTAATCATTCTATATGGATAACAAACTTTTTCTTGACAACATGGTTGGAACATATAACACCGCTCCTTCTCATGCTGAAATATATTCGGTGCGTCAACTTTCTGTTGATGAATTGAATGCTAAAATGAAACGCTTGCTGCGTTATACTTCTGATGTATGTAAAACATCAACTGATCGTGCTGATTGGTCTGTGCAACAAGACAGAACACTGGTTCGCTTACCAAAAGGTGGACGGGCAATAATTCATCATGCTTCAGGCGCTATGAAAATTACAACAGGGCTGCAACCAATGGAACTAATGTTTGAGGAAAAAGATTATTGTAAAGATGATCATATTAAAATGACAGAATCAGTGTTTAAAAAATTAAACCTTGACGAATTTACAGGTCAAAAAGAATCTTTACAATTTGAAAAGTTATGGCAAATAAAAGCTGCTGCAGTAAATCGTGAACAAAAGTTTGCAGCAATAAGACTTTGTCGTGTTATTGGTGCGTTCAGGCATTTTGCCGGTAATTTACCGGTGTTAGGGCCGGCATCTGTAGCAATAAAATTAGCAAGCAATGGCTCACTTGATTCTGTTCAAACTTTAATAAGAGAAACATCAGGTGAAGCAATTGAATGGGCACCAATAATTAGTGCTGAAGAAGCGGCTGATAAAGTTTTATTACAACTAAGTTCTTTGATGGGAAAATCATCAGTTGATTTTTCAGAATTGATTACAAAACAGTCAATGCATTTTGGATATATTAGCCTTGCTAAAAGAAAATCGCAAAGAATATTGGCTCCACATTATGTTGCTGCAATAAGCCTTCGCGGTAAAGATGCGCAGGCATATCAGTTTGTAGTTCCCGCAACAGAAAAACTATACGAAAGCACTTGCAATACCGGCAGCCATGCTTTTACAAACCAGGTTGCAAGAAATAGATTTACAGCTCAGAATAATTGTAAATAACCAGTAATTAAAACTTACAATAAAGACTTTCATGTAGCTGTTAATATGCAAGTTTATTTTAAATATCTTCACTTAATGTATTTATATTTAAACAGCTACATGAAAGCATCATTTCTGGTATTTGCATTGATTGGGATTTTTAGTTGTAATACAAAAAATAGTAATGAAAGTATAAGTGTACAAACAGATACTACTGTTCAAACTAACAATGCAAAAGAAGATACAAGCCAGGTTCAATCTCAACCTTTGGCACAAATAAATGATACTTTAAAAATCATTCTTAAAACAAAATCAATTCCCGGTGATGTTGATAAAAATGTTATAAAACAATTGCCTGAACCATTAAAAGCTTTAACTGCTTTTTATGCAGCTATGGGTGGAAGCAATTGCAATGGCGACAGCTGTGAATTAACTACTTCATTAGCACTTGGCAAGCAAGGTTCTGATGCTCAGAAATCTTTAATTACGAATTATTTTCCTAATGACAAAGTTGCGGAATTAGTGGTAAGCCAGGATTGCTATTTGCCGCCAAGCGGTGCTTCGTCTTTTTCTGATTTTCAATATTTGAACTTGATAAATCTTGGCGACACAGTGAAAGTCGATTACAGTTTAATGCTATATAATCATGGTAAAACAGATTTTAAAAAAGGCCCCGATATTTATTTATTTCAAGATAATAAATTCACAAAACTAAAACGCAACATTTGGGAATCTGCAGATAAATAATATGCTATGCCAACTTCAAAAAAAATCTCACCTTACGGAAATGTAAAATTCAAAACGGTAGATGAATATTTTGATTCTTTAGCTGCGTTTCAGCGAGAACGTCTTGAAGAATTGCGAACGATTATTAAAAGTGTTATTCCAAAAGCCGAGGAAGTAATTAGTTATAATATGCCTGCTTTTAAACAAAATGCCGTACTTGTTTTTTATGCAGCTTATTCAAATCATATTGGTTTTTATCCCACCTCATCTCCTATCAACATTTTTGAAAAAGAATTAAGTGATTATAAAGTTTCAAAAGGCGCTATTCAATTTCCAATTGATAAAAAAATACCAAAAGCTTTGGTGAAAAAAATAGTGAAATTCAGAGCGGAAGATGACGTTGCCAAACAAAAAGCTAAAGCTAAAAAATAAATGGTTTAAGCTGCCATGAAATTATTCAGTACAAGTGTTGCGACGCAAGGAACGATGCCATGAATTACTGCAGCTCGTCACCAAAAAATCTAAGCTAATTCAATCACCGTAATCTCAGGTAAAATCCCAACTCTTCCAGGATAACCTATAAAGCCATAGCCACGGTTTATATATAATTTTTGTTTGTCGGTTTCGTATAAGCCAGCCCATTCTTTATAAAAATATTGCACCGGACTCCATTTAAAATAAGGATTTTCTACACCGAATTGCATACCGTGTGTGTGGCCTGCGAGCATCAAATCAATATCAGGATATTTTGTACGTACTTCTGCATCCCAATGGCTGGGATCGTGGCTCATTAAAATTTTAAATGGATATTGTTCAGTGCCGGGATAAGCTAAATCCATTCTTCCATACTTTGGAAAATTTCCAAATGCGCTCCAGTTTTCAATTCCAAGTAAAGCAATTTGTTGTTTATCTTTTTCGAGAATTACATGTTCATTCATTAATAAGCGCCAGCCTAATTCTCCATGAATTTTTTTCAGCCTTTCTAAATTTTCTTTTTTTGCTTCAGGGCTTGGCCACGTTGTATAATCGCCATAATCATGATTTCCCAACGTGCTATACACGCCCATCGGCGCTTTTATTTTATTAAACACATCCATGTAATTATGCATTTCATCTGCCTTATCATTTACTAAATCTCCGGTAAATAAAATAAGATCAGCGTTTTGTTTTA
>JBDUBY010000048.1:0-4840 GCA_040003735.1 Parafilimonas sp. | reverse complement strand
CAACCAAAAATCCAAAACCAATGTCTTTATAACCTTGCGGAGAACAAAGTTCTATAAGCTTGTAATCCATTCCTGCCATTATTTTTAATGTGCCAGGAAAATCTTTAGCAAGCATATCTTTTATTGGCCACGATTGAAAACCAATGGGCATATTGTTAGCTTTTGCAGCAGCAAAAATTTGTTTTGGTAATTGTGATAATACAAAAGCTGCGCCTGCTGCCATTGAAGTATTTGAAAGAAATTTTCTGCGGTTTATTTTTTGCATAGAAAGTGTTTTAAAATGTTGATGGAATAATTTTTAATTTTTTGCAATGCAAATATTTAAATTGTTGCAGGATCCCAACCGCTTCTATATTCTCGGCTTAAATATTTATTCGCAGCATCATTGTTTGTAATTTTTAAAGCTGATGCATCATATTGCAACTCATGATTTGATCTTAATGCAACTGCATATAAATTCACAGCTTCAGTTAAATATTCTGCTTCAGAAAAACTGCCGGGAAATTGTTTGCCTGTTTTACATGCTTGCGCAAAGTTTTTCAACGGGTCCAGGTCTTCATTGCCACCGCTTGTTGAGTCCTTTGTCTTATTGGTATTATCATTTGTTTTTGAGGTGGAAAGAAGTCTCGGATTCTGCACATTAAAACCTGCAAGAATTTTTCCTTTATCACCAACGAACATCATTCCTTCTTCTTCAAGATCTTTATTGTTTTGTAATAATTCATCAGGCGTTGGCGGACGCATTCCACCATCATACCAACATAAATCTACAGGCCCGCGATTTCCGTTTGCGGGATATTTAAAACGAACCATACTTGCATAAGGAAAAGAAAAATCATTATTAATTCTGAATGGAACTGAGCCATTGAAGTCAACAACATGTGAACGATATGGCTGAACAAGTGTTGGCGATGTAAGTTTTAATGCATTGAAAACAGTCCATAAACTATAGTGGCCCATGTCGGCCATTGAACCACCACCGAAATCGTACCATCCGCGAAAAACCATGTTTGTATAATCGGGAGAATAATCGCGCATTGCTTCAGGCCCTAACCACAAATCCCAATTGAAACCATCGGGAATTGCGGGCTTTTCAGTTGGCAGTTTTGCATATTGCGGCCATACTGGCCTGTTCGTCCAGTTATGCACTTCTAATAAAGTTCCAATAGCACCGCTGTTTATCCATTGCATTACCTGGTCCATCGAACCATTTGAATCCCATGGAAGAAAATGTGTGATCACTTTGCTGTTGCGTGCTGTTTCAACAACTTTTTTCCCTTCCGTTAAGCGATTAGAAAGTGGCTTATGCATCAACACATGTTTGCCGCGTTTCATGGCCGCAATTGAAAGCACGCCATGCAAATGATCGGGTGTCATAATTTTTACCGCATCAATATCCTTCCCTTTATCCAACAGTTCACGCACATCTTCATAAGCTGTGCAACCCTTATAGTTTGTATTTTTTTGATTTGAATAATATTTCTCAACTATTTGTTGCCCATTATCCCGACCACCCGGAATAATATTATCACCGCCGGGTTGCCATGATGGATCATTTAATGTTTTTCTTATTTCACTCTTTAAATAATCTGTACCCCAATCGCGATAGCCGCGTGCTTCTTTGTTGGGATCGCACACAGCAACAATTTGAATTTCAGGTACTGTAAGCATAGGTAACATTTCACGCAAACCTTCCGTACCTGTACCAATATAAGCAAGTGTTACTTTATCGCTTGGTGCAATAAATCCTTTGCCTAATACATGTCTTGGCACAATGGTAAATGCCGCTGCGGCTCCAGCAAGCTCAACAAACTTGCGCCTGTTCATTGACGAACTGTTTTTATTTTGATTATTTTCTGTTGTGTTGTTGTTGATTAAATCATTTTTCATGTGAAGCTTTTTTCGTTAGAAGGAATGATTAAAGTTAAGTGATGTGAATAATAAATTAAAGCGCAAATAATCTTTCAAATAATCTCTTATGAAATTATGCAAATAAAAAAAGCTGCCTTAAAAGACAGCTTCGATTTATATCAGCCTATGTGCGGGCTGTTATCAAAGAAAAAAATATAAAGAATATGTTACCAATATTTATAACCGGTTAATCTTGCATATTCTACTTTGGCTTCAGCTAACTGATAGTGATAACGCAACTGAGTTAATAAAGCACGTTCAAGATTTACAGCAGCATCAGTTATATCTGTATTCAATCCTATTCCATTTAAATAACGGCTTGATGCAATCTGAATTTCTGAATTTGCATTCTCAATCTGCGACTGCATATTTTTTAATTTTTCTGTGTTGGTTTTAATATCAGTTAGTGCTTGCTGAATATTTTTTTGATAATCTGCGCTTAATGTTTCCTGTGCTAACTGGTTTTGTTTTATTTGAGATTCTGCAACAACAATTTGTTTTTTTGTTTTGCCATCATAAATAGGAATTTTCAAACTTACACCGCCTGCATAATTAAATCTTGGTTGATTTACTTCAGGCACATAACCATTTTTTACGCCTGCACTTCCATTTAATGAAAGCGAAGGTTTATCAGTAAGTTTTATATTATTTAAATCAGCTTTTGCCTGTTCAACTCTGTCTTGTGCAAGTATAAAATCGGGCACAGATGTAGTAGCTGTATTTATTGCATCCTGCGCTGGCTGAACGGGAACATCAAAATCAAAAGTATTGCCTGAAACACTTGAATTGCCTGAAGTATATTGCAACAACGTAATTTGTTTTTGAAGATTATTCAACAGATCTTCTTTTGTATTTTGCTCCGCATCAATTTGCGATTGCAGGTTTAGCACATCGAGTTTTATTGCGTCGCCATTCTTTAATTTATCTTCTGCAATTCTTTTATTATTGTTGAGATAATTTAAAATACTGTCTTCAACTGCAACTGCTTTTCTGTAATAAATTATATTGTAATAAATAGATGATACCTGGCTTGCCAATTGCGTTTGCACATTGCTTACATTATCGGATGCATACTTAAGATCTGTTTTTGATCTTTCAATCGCTGCTTTCAGTCTTCCAAAATCGAGCAATAAATATTGAGCACCAACATTACCATTAAAATTGTTTACTGGTGCAAACTGAAAATTTTGTTTTTGCCCGTTAATGTCTAATGGCAATGTAATTTTTGGCTGCACATATTCATAGCTCGCATTAGCATCAATTGTTGGCAAATTTGTTTTTGTAACATCGAGGCGTTTCTCTGCAATATCAACCTGGTTTTGTGCTTCTTTTATTCTTGGATAATAATTAAACGACTGACCAATAATTCCTTTCAACTCGCTGTTTGAATTATCCTGAGCTTTTATTGTAAGTGAAAAAAACATCAAGCTTAAAAGTTCCAAATATCTTTTCATTTTATTTCTTTTATGTTCTGAATATGTTTGTGATGTTTCAATGAAATATTAGTGTGCTTCCAGCACAGCAGCACTTTGCCCTTGCGTGGCTGTTTTCTTTTTTGCTCTCAGAAATACAACAAATGGAATAACAAGAATAAAAAACAAGGCTATCAATCTGAATGTATCAAGATAAGAAAGATAATAAGCCTGCCTGTCAACTTGCTTATCCAATATTCCAATTGCAGCATGAACTGCCGAAGCGCTATCTATTCCACTTCTTGATGCTATGCCTTGTGCAGTTGCATTAATTCTTTGCGTTAAAGCATCAGAACCTTGTGCAAGATTGCTTACAAGATTGGTGCGATGAATAAAATAATGATGCGCGATATAGTTGTTGGCAATTGCAATTCCAAAGGCGCCGCCTAATTGCCGTATCATATTATTTAATGCAATTCCTGATGAATAATCTTTTGGCTGCAAGCCAACTACAGCCTGGTTTATAAGCGGCAGCATTACCATAGAAAGTCCTGCTGAACGAAGCACGAAAGGGAAAAAGAAATCCCAAATACCCACATCGAGACTTACTCTGGATGTTAGAATTGTATAGAATGCAAATAAAATAAAACCACAAACCAAAAATGGAATGGCTGATACACCTTTACTCATGGTCTTGCCAATAATGGGCATTAATATTACTGCAATTAATGATGGTGCCAGTAACGATAAACCTGTTTCATACGCCGTATAGCCAAGTACACGTTGCGCAAGTACAGGATAAACAAATACAGAAGTAAATAATCCAAAGCCAATAACAAAAGTAAAAATTGTTGTGAACGCAAGATTGCGGTTACCTAACACTCTTAAGTTTACCGCTGGTTTCGGAATGCGTAATTCGCGAACAATAAAACCTATAAGTGAAAAGGCACCGATAACGGCACTAATGCGGATTGAATTACTGCTGAACCAATCTTCTGTTTCACCTCTTTCCAGCACATATTGTAAACAGCCAATGCCAGCCGTTAGTAATAAAATGCCGGTATAATCTATATACATTCCTTTTTTATGTTCGCCTTCTTTATCTTTTTTATCAACAAATAAATAGGCAAGAAGGGTAGCAACAAAACCAATAGGAACATTGATCATAAATATCAGTGGCCAACTATAATGCTCAATAATAAAACCACCAATCGTTGGTCCAAATGTTGGCCCCAGCACTATTCCCATTCCAAATAAACCAGATGCAATAGGCCTGTCTTTTTCTGAAAAAGCATCAAACAAAATTGCCTGTGAAGTAGAAAGCAATGCACCGCCACCAATACCTTGTATAAAGCGCCATATAATAATTTCAATTAATGAAGTAGAATTACCGCACATGTAAGATGCCGCGGTAAAAACGATCATGGAAACGATATAATAATTTTTTCTGCCAAAATATTCTGCCAAAAAACTTGTAAGCGGGATGATGATTACGTTCGCAATTGCATAAGATGTAA
>JBDUBY010000043.1:0-16401 GCA_040003735.1 Parafilimonas sp. | reverse complement strand
GCTTTGCAATATGATGTTGCAAGTTTATTATGGCAGGCAAAAGCGCAATTAAGTGATGAATGGAAAAATAATTTATTGAATTATTATCTTGATACAATTAATGAATTGTTACCCAAACCTGTTGACAGAAACATTTTTATTGGTCGTTATGATGGTTATGTTTTAATAAGATTATTGCAGGTTTTAGGTGCGTATGGTTTTCGTGGATTGTTTGAACGTAAAGCGCATTTTCTTACAAGTATTCCCCTGGCTTTAAAAAATCTAAAAAACTTTTTGCAAAACAGCCGCGTTGGCATTATTACAACTGAATTAACGCGAATGCTTGAAGCAATTACAAGCCGTGAGATCATCACCAACTTTGAGCCTTTCCAGGCAGATGAGCAAACGCCACTGGTTGTAAGTATCAACAGCTTTTCATACAAAAAAAATATTCCAAACGATAATAGCGGAAACGGCGGCGGCTTTGTTTTTGACTGCCGCGGTTTATTAAATCCCGGGCGGTTTGAAGAATTTAAAACGTTAAGTGGCAAAGACAAAAAAGTGATGGATTTTTTAGAACAGCGTACAAGAATAAATGAATTTTTAAACAGCGCGTTTGATGTTATTGGCATTGCTGTTGAAGATTATATAAAGCGTGGCTTTAGTAACTTAATGATAAATTTTGGATGCACCGGCGGCCAACACAGAAGCGTGTATGCTGCAGAACAAACTGCAAGACATCTGAAAAATAAATATAAAGTGAAAGTAAACCTGCAACATTTGAATGAAGAACATTGGTTAAAAGAAAAGGGGTTTTTTAAACCGGAAATTGCACTATGAAAGCAATGTTATTGGCTGCGGGTTTTGGTACACGCTTAAAACCTTTTACAGATCATCATCCAAAAGCTTTGGCGGAAGTAAACGGCAAAAGCTTGCTGCAACATAATATTGAATATTTGCAACAATTTAATATTTATGATGTAATTGTAAACGTTCATCATTTCGCGGAGCAAATAATTCAATCCGTAAAAGAAAATAATGGCTGGAAAAGCAACATTATAATTTCTGATGAAACAGATAGCATTTTAGAAACAGGCGGCGGTGTAAAACGTGCAAACTGGTTTTTCAAAAACGAAGATGATTTTGTATTGATGAATGTTGACGTACTTACCAATCTGCAGTTGGAAAAAATGATTTCTTTTCATAAACAAAATAATGCCTTGGCAACTTTAGCAACGCGGATAAGGGAAACATCCCGTTATTTTTTATTTGACGAACAGGATATTTTGTGTGGCTGGAAAAATGTAAAAACCGGTGAAGAAAAAATTATGAGGAACGGAGATCATTTAATTGCAAAAGCTTTCAGTGGAATTCATATCATCAATGCACATATTTTTTCTTTAATCAATCAGCAGGAAAATAAGTTTTCAATGGTTGATTTGTATCTTTCTTTATGTGCAAATAATAAAATTATATCGTTTGATCATTCTGATTCAAAATTTATTGATGTTGGTAAACCGGAAAGTTTAGAAAAGGCGAAGAGCCTTTTTAATAATGATTTTAAATAAGTTAAAGCTATTCTTAAATGAATGCACAGGCTTAAAATTGCTATATTTGCCGCCCTTATTGCCTTCGATTAATGCGTTTATCAGTGTTTATACAATAATGCCTTCTATATGTTATGTTGAAGGCTTTTTTATTTGATACTGTGACTCAGGAGGCGAAGCTATATATTTACATTTGCAGATTTTAGTCCATGTATAAAAAAATAATTATCCGGTTTTTAAGTCTAATCTTTTTTATTTCAATTGTTGCCGTGCAAGCCAATGCGCAGGATTTATTGCGTAACTACGATTTAAGCACCGTAAAGGTTGATAAACTTACTGATGCGCAATTGCAAAAATTTAAGCAGCAATTAGATGCATCAGGATTAACTGAAGCACAAGCAGAACAAATAGCCATTTCGAAAGGTATGCCGGTTACTGAAGTGCAAAAACTTCGCTTAAGGCTGCAACAATTGGGCACTACAAATTCAACAAATCAAAATCAGTATAACAATCAACCTAAAAATAACCAGGTAAATAATCCCCAGGATACACTTAACAGGTACAATAATATTGATACTACTTCACACATACCTTTAATAAATCCCCGCATTTTTGGTTCCGAACTTTTTAATAACCCAACTCTGAATTTTCAGCCAAATATTCCGGTTGCTACTCCTTTAAATTATTCAATCGGTCCAAATGATCAGTTGAATATAAATGTTTACGGTGTACAGGAAACAACGATTCCTGTATCGGTTTCACCGGATGGAAATATTATTATTTCCAATGTTGGGCAATTGCAGATTTCTGGTTTAACCATAGAAAACGCGACACAAAAGATTGCCGCTTTAATGGCGAGAACTGCTTATCCCACTTTACGTTCAGGCGCATCTAAAGTGAGCATTAGCATAGGACAAATAAAAAGTATAAGTATTACTGTTATTGGAAGTAAAAAGCCGGGTAATTATACAGTGCCGTCTTTGGCAACTGTTTTTAACGCTTTATTTGTTGCAGGCGGCCCTTCTGAATTTGGAAGTTTTAGGCAAATAGAATTAATGAGAGATAATAAGTTGTATAAAACAATAGACTTATACAGGTTTCTTGTAAACGGCGATCAAAGCGATAACGTTACTCTGCAAAACAATGATGTTATAAGAATACCAGCTTATAAAACTAAAGTTATTATTGATGGTTACGTAAAACGTCCCGGAATTTTTGAAATGTTGCCTGGGGAAACGTTACAAACTTTACTTACTTATTGTTCCGGTTTTACAGATAGCGCCTACACTTCAGCAGTAAAAATTATTCAATTTACGGGCAAAGATTTAAGTGTGAAAGATGTAAGTGCCGCTAATTTCAGCTCGTATAAAATGCAGGCTGGCGATAGTGTTATTGTAAACAAAGTATTAAACAGGTTTACAAACCGGATTACTTTAACTGGTGCAGTTTTCAGAGAAGGCGTCTATGAGTTAGATAGTGCTATGACTTTGAAAGATCTTATTGATAAAGCAGACGGTTTGAGAGAAGACGCTTTTATGCAACGCGGGGAAATATTCAGGCTTAAAAATGATTTAAGCAAAGAAATGTTATCATTTAATCCTTCCGATACTGTTGAGCAAAAAAGCATTTTATTAAAGCGTGAGGATTCTGTAGTAGTTACATCAATTTTTGATTTAAAAGATAATTATTACGTTTCTGTTTTAGGTGAAATAAGAAACCCGGGATATTATGATTACAGAGATAGTTTAACACTTAAAGATGTAATACTGCAGGCCGGCGGATTTACTGATGCAGCCTTTCCTGAAAGAATTGAAGTAGCAAGATTAATAAGCAGAGATACACTAACAGCGCAGGATGTAAGAGCAAGCATGATAATAGAAATAAAAGATCTTAATGATCTTTCTGCATCAGATAAAAATATTGTGTTGCAACCATCTGACTTGATAACTATAAAGCGAAAACCGGGATATCTGGCTTTTCAAACAGTAACTGTCTCAGGTCAGTTACAATATCCCGGACCTTATGTTTTAGAAAAACGTGAAGAACGTGTAAGTGATATAATTAAGCGAGCCGGAGGGTTTACACCCGAAGCTTACCTTGATGGTGCTTACATTAAACGATATAACTTAGATGATAAGGAAGATGAGGCAAAGCAACAGGTAATTTCAAATCTTCAATTACAATTAAACGATTCAAGCAGCAACCTGCTGCAGCAACAGCAGAAAAAACAATTTGATCAAATTCCGTTGGATATTAAAAAAATTCTTTCGGCACCTAGTTCGCCTGAAGACGTTGTATTGGTTGCAGGAGATGAATTAATAATTCCTAAATACAATGCCCAGGTAAAAATAAGTGGAAGCGTATTGTTTCCTACCCAAATACCTTATAATGAAAAATATAATGTAAGAGATTATATTTCATCAGCTGGAGGCATTGCCGAAAATGGTAAAAAAAGTAAAACGTATGTGGTGTATGCAAATGGTAAGGCAGCCACAACACGGGGCTTTTTATTTTTCAAAAATTCGCCTGAAATAAAACCCGGAGCAGAAATAATTGTTCCGGAAAAAGAACCAAAGCAAAGGCTTTCACCTACAGAATTTATTGGTATTGCAAGTGCCTTAGCTTCAATGGCTGGCGTTGTAATTGCTATTCTTCGTAATTAAACTTAAAAATTAAGCGTATAATATTTTGCAGTGATGAGTAATAACGACGAAATTTCTTTGCAAAAAATAGTTCAGCAAACAGGAGAATATATTCGTTATTTATTTTCAAAGTGGCTTATAATAGTTATTGCAGGAATTTTTGGTGGCGTATTAGGGTTAGTATATGCTTATAACGCGAAGCCAACATATACCGCTGCTTTAAATTTTGTTTTATCAAGTGGCTCCTCTTCTTCAGGTGGCGGGCTGATGGGGTTTGCAAGCCAGTTCGGATTAAATTTAAACAGCAGCGACGATGATGCATTTTCAGGCGATAATATCATTACACTAATGAAGTCCAGGAAAATGGTACAAGAGGCATTGTTCCTGCCAATGCCGCAAAGCAATAAGTCTCTTCTTAATTCGTACATTACAGATAATGAGATAAATAAAGGTTGGTCTGAAAGCGATAAATTAAAAAATGTTTATCCCTTTCCAGATGATGCAACAAAAATGTCGTTGGTGCAGGATAGCATTTTCAGAATAATATATAATTCTATTCAAAATGATATGCTTAATGTGCTAAAGCCTGATAAAGATCAAAATATTTATGTTGTTACAACTACATCCACCAGTCAATTATTTTCTTATTACCTAACAAAATACCTGGTTAATGTAACATCATCTTTTTATATTAGTACAAAAACAAGCTCAGCAAAAGATAATTTGGTAATGCTGAAACATGAGGCTGATAGTTTAAGAGGTGTTTTAAGCGGGGCCATAGTTTCTGCCGGCTCTCAAACCGATCTTACGTTTAATCTAAATCCAGCTTATCAGGTACAACGTTCCGGTGTGCAGGAAAACCAGGCAAGGGCATCAGCATTAGGCCAGGCTTACGGCCAGGTTTTGCAAAGTCTTGAAATTGCAAAAATTACATTACAAAAAGAAATGCCGCTTTATCAAATAATTGATGAGCCTACTTTGCCGCTTTATGAAGATAAACCAGGCAAACTTTTATCTTTGATTGTGGGTGGATTTTTAGGCGGCGTATTAATATGTGCTTTCTTAATTTTTAAGAAGGTATTTCGTGATTTAAAAACAGGCAGTGTAAATTAAATGCCAGGCAAAAGTAAAGCGCTCATTTATGTTAGATTTAAATAATAAAAGTATCCTCATTACAGGCGGAACAGGCTCGTTTGGAAAAGCATTTGTAAAAAAAATTTTTACTGACTGGAAGTCTGTCAGGCGCATAGTTATTTATTCAAGGGATGAACAGAAGCAATATCAAATGGCACTGGATTATCCTAATCATAAATACCCGCAAATACGTTTTTTTATTGGCGATGTAAGAGATTTTGAGCGATTAAAAAGAGCCATGAAAGGCATTGAGTATGTAATTCATGCAGCAGCCATGAAACACGTTCCCATTGCAGAATATAATCCTATGGAATGTGTAAAAACAAATATTCTGGGTGCTGAAAATATTATTAATGCCTGTCTTGAAACCGCGGTTGAAAAAGTTGTTGCACTTTCAACAGATAAAGCCGCTGCTCCCATTAATTTATATGGCGCTACAAAGTTGGCTTCAGATAAATTATTTATTGCGGCAAACAATATTAAAGGCACAAATCCTATAAATTTTTCTGTAGTAAGATATGGCAACGTAATGGGATCGAATGGCTCAGTAATTCCCTTTTTTTTAAATAAAAGAAAAGAGGGCGTATTGCCAATTACAGATGCAGAAATGACACGTTTTAATATTTCGCTTGATGAAGGCGTGGATATGGTTTTACATGCGTTGGAAACTGCCTGGGGCGGTGAATTGTTTGTGCCGAAAATTCCTTCTTATAAAATTATGGATGTGGCAATGGCAATTGGCCCAAACTGTAAGCATGAAGTGGTTGGCATTCGCCCAGGAGAAAAAATTCATGAAGAAATGATAACCTCTTCCGATTCGTTTTCAACTTATGATCTCGGAAAATATTATGCAATACTTCCTCAAACTCACGTGTGGAAATTAGATGATTTTATTCAACACTTCAATGCAAAAAAAGTAAAACAGGGCTTTAATTATAATTCCGGCCAAAATAGTGAATGGCTAAGTGTTGAAGAAATAAGAACGCTTATTAAGCAGCATGTTGATGCAGATTTTGAAGCTTAAACTTTCAATTCATTCATTCAAAAATTTCTAACTTGATACCATACGGTAAACAATATATTTCAGAAGAAGATATAGCAGCAGTTACAGAAACGCTGAAAAGCGATTTTTTAACGCAAGGCCCAAAGATTAATGAGTTTGAAGAAAAATTCGCCCATTATATTGGTTGCAAATATGCAGTTGCAGTGTCTAATGGCACGGCCGCATTGCATTTAAGCGCGATGGCTTTAGACGTAAACAAAAATACTAAAGTTATCACTACACCAATAACTTTTGTTGCTTCAGCAAACTGCGTTCGTTATTGCGGTGGTGAAGTTGTTTTTGCTGATATTAATCCTGTAACTGCTTTAATTGATATTGATAAAATAAAAGAACTGCTTAAAGCATCACCTAAAGGAACCTACAGCGGAATTATTCCGGTTGATTTTGCAGGCTATCCTTTAGATCTTGAAAAACTGCGTGCATTGGCAGATGAATATAATTTGTGGATTCTTGAAGATGCCTGCCATGCGCCGGGCGGATATTTTACAGACAGTAAAGGCATAAAACAAAACTGCGGCAACGGCACTTATGCAGACCTTGCTATTTTTTCTTTTCATCCTGTAAAACATATTGCCTGCGGTGAAGGCGGGATGATTACAACTAATGATAAAGATTTATACAACAAACTTTTATTGTTGCGCACACATGGTATTACAAAAGATGCAGAACTGATGCATGAAAATGATGGTGGATGGTATTATGAAATGCAGGAGCTTGGCTACAATTATCGTTTATCAGATATTAATGCTGCACTTGGTATATCGCAATTAAAACGCGCTGATGAAAATTTGCAGAAACGAAAAGCGATTGCAAAAAAATATGATGATGCTTTCGCAAATACAAATATCAAATTAATAAAACCTGCAGATGGCTTTAGTCATGCATATCATTTATATATTATTCAAGTTAAGAACAGAAAAGGTTTGTATGATTATTTAAAACAGCACAACATTTTTGCGCAGGTGCATTATATACCGGTTACACATCAGCCTTACTACAAAAACCTTGGTTATAAAGAAGAAAATTATCCAAATGCGAATGCTTACTATGAAAAATGTTTAAGCATTCCTATGTATCCAACACTTACTAATGAAGAACAGGATTTTGTGATTGGAAAAATTTTAGCGTTTTCAAATAATGAATCTTAATAACAAGATTGGTTTAGGAACGGTTCAGTTTGGATTGAATTATGGAATTAATAATACTGCAGGACAAGTAAATAAAGATGCCGCCCGCAACATTGTTAATGAATATTATAAAGCTGTAAAACCTCCCGTTTTTGATACGGCGGCAGCCTATGGCAATAGTGCAGAAGTTTTGGGTGAAATATTTAAAGAACTTAACATTCACAGTAATTCATTAATTATTTCAAAATTTCCAAAAAAAGTAACTACAGTAGCACAATTAAAAGCTTCCTTTCAAAATACAATTGATAAACTTCAGGTAAAACAGTTATATGCATTTATGGCGCATGATGCGAATACTGTAATTGAGCATCCTGAAATTTATAGTGAATTGATTGGCTACAAAAGAAATGGATATATCCAAAAGACAGGTGTTTCAGTTTATTATCCTGAACAAGTGCAATGGTTCATAAGCCATAAAATACAGTTAGATATTATCCAGATTCCTTATAATATTTTTGACAAAAGGTTTGGGCCATTTTTAGAACAATTTAAAAATGAAGGAATTGAAGTTCATACAAGATCAGCCTTTTTACAGGGTTTGTTTTTTAAAAACATAAATAGTTTGCCTTCTCATTTCGATCTTGTAAAAAATAAAATTGTTGATATACAAAACATTGCAAAATCTATAAATCTTTCACTAAACAAGCTTTTACTAATATTTTGTTTACAGCAAAAATTTATTGATAAAGTAATTATTGGTGTTGACTCTGAAGAGCATCTTCATGATAATATGATTACTGAAAATGACATAAATAAGTTTAATAAAATTGCTGCGAAAATTGATTTTAAAGAACCTGTGAACGATGAAATAATTTTGCCATTTAATTGGCCAAAGTCATGAAAGATATACTGGATTTAAAAGGAAAGATTGCAATAATTACAGGTGGCTATGGGCATCTTGGAGCAGGCATGACGCTTGGATTAGCTGCACATGGAGCACAGGTTATAGTAGCAGGAAGAAATAAAGAAAAGTTTGAAAAGAAGTTTTCATCATCTCTTGAAAATATTTTTTTTGAATATTGTGATATTTCATCTTCAACAAGTATTAAAGAACTTTTTGAGAGAGTGAATTCCAGGTTTTCGCGAATTGATATTATTGTAAATAATGCTACTTATTCCAAAGCAAGAGATATAAATGAAATTGGTGATGAAGAATGGGCAGTAACAATGGATGGAGTACTCGGATCTGTATTTAAAGCTATACGCGAGGTGATACCATATATGCAGCAACAAAAAAGCGGTAAAATAATAAGCGTATCATCTATGTATGGAATGGTAAGCCCTGATTTTAAATTATATGAAGGTGAGGATTGTAAAAAGTATACAAACCCGCCTCATTATGGAGCGGCAAAAGCAGCAATTATTCAGCTAACAAAATATTATGCAGTTTTATTAGGGCCAGATAATATACAGGTAAATTGTATTACACCGGGGCCTTTTCCAAAACCTGAAATTCAGGAGAATAAGATTTTTTTAGAGCGATTACAAAAATCAAATCCTTTAGGAAGAATTGGTAAACCTGAAGACCTTGTTGGGCCTTTGGTTTTGCTTTCATCCAAAGGATCTGATTTTATAACAGGCCAAAATATAGTTGTTGATGGCGGTTGGACAATTTGGTAAATACATGAATATTGCAGAAGCAGGAATAATTATACAGGCAAGAATGGACAGCGTTCGTTTGCCTGGAAAAGTATTAATGAAGTTAGGCAACTCCACAGTATTTGAAATACTTATTAAACGATTAAAAAAAGCAGGATTACCAATTGTACTTGCAACTTCTAAACTTGCCTCAAACAATAAATTAATTTTTGCTGCAGAACAACTTAAAATAAGTTGCTTTCGCGGAAGCGAAGAAAATGTTTTATCAAGATATTATGAGGCAGCTAAAATGTATAATTTAAAAATAATTGTACGTGTTACAGGCGATAATCCGTTTACAGATGGTGAACTTCTACGTTATTATGTTGAAGAATATATAAGATTGAAAAATATAAATTTATATATATCTGCAGGAGGCCCTAAAAAAACATTTCCCACGGGAATTTCTTTTGAGATATTTAGTTTTGAAATGTTAGAAGCCGCATATAAAAATGCTACAGACATAAAACAACAGGAACATGTAACGCCTTATTTTTATACTAATCCCGATGTATATGATGTTGTATATATTACTAATGAATCAGACAAGAGCGCTTATCGTTTAACATTGGATACCGAAGAAGATTTAGTGCTTATAAAAACGTTGGTAGAAAAATACAATGCAGATAATTTAAATTATAAAGATATAATTGAAGTATTGGACCGCGATCAAAATTTATCAGTCATAAATAAAGGAATAAAGCAAAAAAAATGGAACGAATAAACAATGAGTTTTCGTTTAATTATTAATTACACAAAATGATAGGAATTACAGAAATAGGATCTTACATACCATCTAAAAAAATTTCAAATATTAAAAGAAAAAACAAATTTAATATAGATGAAGATTTTATTTTTAATAAGATAGAAATTGTAAATGTTTCTGCAAAAGGTACTGATGTATAGAAAATTTCAATGGTGATTCAAAATTCTATTTTTAAAAACAACTTTAGTGGCCCAAGATATTAAAATACTCGATAACTGGAAAATGGCAGAACTAAAATGTAAACAATTTAAATAGCTTAACTATTGCATACCCAGAAAATAATTTTCAGAGTTGATGGTAACAATACAATTGGCTTAGGACATATTTCAAGATGTTGTGCTTTGGCAGATATGCTTAAAGATAACTTTCAAATTTTTTTTTATACAAGAGCCAATGAAAAGTCTATCATAAAAAGTATCAAAAAGTATTGTAGTGATGTTTTTAAATTGAATGATAAAATACCTTATGACGATGAGGCCGTTGGATGGACTTCTATTTTAGAAGGAAATGAAATAGTTGTTTTAGATGGATATTATTTTAATACAAGATATCAACAACAAATTAAAACAAAGGGATGCAGGCTTGTTTGTATTGATGATGTTCCTGCTTATCATTTTATAGCAGATATTGTAATTAATCATGCACCCGGAATTAGTAAGAAAGATTATTCAATTGAATTTTATACGCAACTTTATTTGGGAAGTGATTATGTATTGCTAAAGAAGATCTTTTTAGAAGAAGCTTTAAAAGCAGATAAATCATTAAATAAAAAAGAATCATCTATATTAATTTCTTTCGGTGGCGCAGATCCAAATAACATTACAAAACAAGTGCTTAAAGAAACTATACATTCGTTTCCTGATAAGAAAATAAATGTAGTTGTTGGTGCTGTTTATAATTATTTGCAGGAGTTAAAGAAAATAGTAGAAGATAATAAACATGTTTATTTGTATATAAACGTTAAGCCCAAAGAAATGCTTGCACTAATGCAGCAATCTAATACTGCTATTACTTCGGCTAGTACTATCGCTTTGGAATATATCTGT
Source organism: Parafilimonas sp. (assembly GCA_040003735.1). Classification (GTDB taxonomy): domain Bacteria; phylum Bacteroidota; class Bacteroidia; order Chitinophagales; family Chitinophagaceae; genus Parafilimonas. The sequence goes on along the minus strand of JBDUBY010000043.1, from coordinate 5,399 downwards.
ATAAAAGGCAATTTATTTTTAAAGTGCATTGCTGATAACCAAGAGACAATTTATAAATCACTAATTGAAAAAAAATGTGCTCATCCTTATGAATTAATAAAAAGCAATCATTATTCAAATGAAATTATAAGAAATCAAAATAATTTAATTGATGGCAGAAGTAATGAACGTTTAGTAAAAATATTTAGTCAGCTAATTTATACCAATAAAAAAAACTGCTTAAAATTTTACAGGGCTAAGCATGAAGATGCTGGTCTTTTATTTGAATGGATAAATGATCCGGAAGTAAGAGCTCAATCCTTATCCACCAATATTATTACTTATGACGAGCATACAAAATGGTTCGAAAAAAAGTTAGCAGATAAAAATTGTTATCTCTATATCGCATATAATAAAAATTTGCCTGCTGGTATGATACGATTTGATTTGTATGACACCGAATGTGCCATAAGTTATCTTGTTAATAAATCTGAAAGAGGGAAAGGTATTGGTCTTTTAATTATAAATTATGGGATAGAACAATTTAAGAAGGACAGCCACTTTAAAGGATTTATAAAAGTAAATGCCGTAGTAAAAAAAACGAATAAACCTTCTTTAAAAATATTTGAGCGATCAGGATTTGAAAAGAAAAATAAAAATGCAGACTTAATTAATTTTAAAAAAATAATTGAATGCTAAAAGAAATTCAGATTGATAATAAAAGTATTGGTATTGGATGTAAGCCTTTTATTATTGCTGAAATGAGCGGCAATCATAATCAATCGCTTGAAAAGGCTTTTGCTATTGTAAAAGCTGCATCCGATGCAGGTGTTGACGCAATAAAACTTCAAACCTATACAGCAGATACAATAACTTTTAATGGAGGCAGCGATGAATTTAAAATTAAAGATGAAAACTCTTTATGGAAAGATCAAAACTTGTACGACCTGTATAAAATGGCTTACACACCCTGGGAATGGCATAAGCAAATATTTGATTATGCAAATGAACTTGGATTGATTGCTTTCAGCTCACCTTTTGATGAATCGGCTGTTGATTTTTTAGAAACGCTACATGTGCCTTTATATAAAATTGCATCATTCGAGAATACTGATCATATATTATTAAAAAAAGTGGCAAAAACTGGCAAGCCTGTAATTATGTCAACAGGTGTGGCAACCATAGCGGATATTCAGGAATCAATAAATGTATTGAAGGAAAATACATGTATGGAATTGATATTATTAAAATGCACCAGCACATATCCTGCATCACCTGAAACTACCAACATACTTACTATTCCGCACATGAAAGATTTATATAATTGCCCGATAGGATTATCAGATCATACTATGGGTATTGGCGTTTCTGTGGCTGCTGTGGCTTTAGGTGCTTGTGTTATTGAAAAGCATCTTACACTTAGCCGTGCAGAAGGCGGTGTTGATGCTGCATTTTCATTAGAACCGCAAGAATTTAAAAATCTTGTTGTAGAATCTCAGCAGGCTTGGCTTGGCTTAGGTAAAATAAATTATGGGCTTACAGAAAAAGAAAAAAACAATTTTCAGTTTAAACGTTCTTTATACTTGGTTAAAGATATCAAAGCTGGTGAAACAATAACAGCAGCTCATATAAAATCAATTCGTCCGGGTTATGGCTTACACACAAGATATTACGAAGATGTGATTGGGAAAACTATTAAAGTAGATGTGCAGGCAGGTACGCCATTAAAGTGGAATATCATCGAAAAATAAAATGTTGTATTTGTTATGAAATTATTCCGGTTCTTGAGAAGCGTACACATGTTTATATATGGGCAAGAAGAAATTAATGCATTAGCTAAGCCTCATTAAGAACAAACCCTCTATATTTTATTGCAACATTGCAGCTATGCAAGAATCGGTAAAAGGTTTATACAAATAAGGGCTAAATGAATTATAATTTTTAAAAACGTAAACGTATTATTAGTTAATTTCTTAAAAACTCGGGTTGGAAAAAATTTCCCTGTTATCTTTTATTAAACAAGAGCAAATTTTAAACGATTACTGGTACGATTGTTTAAGGTATGAATTAGATAAACATGTTTATTATTACGGCAATCATTATAAGCGGTCTTTAGAAACCGTTCAAAGCAATAAAATAGAAAAAGTAAAATTTGATTTAAAGATTGCGGCAGCAAAACTGAAAGTAAAGCCATCAGTAAAAATTGTTGATAAATCAAATCCTGTAATTATTTCAAATGCGTACTTCAATTTTAATGCAGAATTATCTAAGGCAGGATTTACTGTTATACAACCTCCCTGGGCAGTTGATAGAAGTGATTGGAAATATTATGATGCGGATATACTTAGTTTATGTTTAAAAATTAAAAGGCTTTTTGAGTTTGCAGAATTTAATTATCTTATTTCAAAAGAATTTATACAACTTTTAGAAAAATTTTGCAGCCTTTTTAAATCTTTCATTTCAAAGAAAAATATAAGATCATTAGTTGTACCTAATGATGAAGGCTTTTTTGGAAATATTTCTATAAAAATTTTTAAAGAATTAAAGCTACCGACTTTTATTTTTTTACATGGTTTACCGGGGCGTTATAATTCGATAGATGAAAATAGAAGCGATTTTCTCATTGTTTGGGGGAAAAAAATGAAAGAGATTTATATGCAAAACGGAATGACAAAAGATAAGATTTTCGTGTCTGGTCATCCAAAATATCAAAAGCAAAATAAAAAAACAATAGAATTCTCATTAAGTAATATTCTTGTACTTACAAAAACAATTCCCGGAAGCCCGCATAGTACTGGAGTGGTTTTAAGTGACCGTGGCAACCTAATTGTTTATTTGCTTTCTATTCAAAAAATATTAAAAAAAGTTGGTGTAAAAAATGTGAGGTTACGCCCACATCCAAGTGAAAACATAAACTGGTACATGAAATTTCTGGATAGAAATTTTTTTATCCGGGATACAAATAATCTTACACAATCTTTAAATGAAACTTCTTTGATAATCGGACCTATTTCCTCTGTTTTTTTAGAAGCTATGTATTATAAAATAAATTACCTGGTTTACGAACCTGTAATTAATAATACAAATATTTTGAATAATACTATTGTGCCGCCTTTTGACGGATCGGATAGTAGAATAGCTGTGGCATATAATGAAGAAACTCTATTTAATTTTTTAAAAAGCGAAAAATGTGCAGATGATAGTATTTTAACTGATTATCTGCAAATGCCTTTCGATGTAAGTTTTATAAAGCCGTTAATACAATAAGCTTGCAAAAATCCTATACAAAAAACTATTTTAAAATATATGCTACACAATTGATTGCTGTAATTGTAAGTGTGCTGTCTCTTGTAATTGTAATTCCATATATCTCTGATAATTCAAAAATATATGGCATTTACAGTTTGTGCATTTCGTTTACCATTTTTTTATCTTATGCAGATATAGGTTTTTTGAGTGCCGGGAATAAATACGCAAGTGAATACTTTGCAAAGAATGAAAGGCAAAAAGAAATTGAAATAACGGGCTTTGTAAGTTTTATACTAACTGTGTTTGTACTTGTTTTTGCTGTTGTACTTATATTATTTGCTTATCATCCTTATTGGTTAATAAAAAATATTTCAGGCACTAAAGACATAACTATTGCAAGAGATCTTCTTTTAACCCTCGCTTTTTTTTCGCCTAATATGATTATGCAGAGAATGCTGCAAATTATTTATGGCGTAAGAGTACAGGGTTATATTTTGCAAACAATGTTAGTTATTGTAAGTATTTTAAAAATATGCTCGGTTTATTTTTTTTCAGGTAAAGATGGTTATAATATAACAGGCTATTTTTTGTTTTGCCAAGCTGTTACCACTTTGGGTTTGGTTGCCGCTCTTTTATATGCCAGCAAAAAATATTCAATATCATTAAAAACGCTTGGTAAACATATCAGGTTCTCAAAGAAAATTTTCCAGTCTGTAAAAAGTTTAGCATTTAGTTCTTTGTATGTTACCATTGCCTGGGTTTTGTTTTACGAGTTCGATCCGTATGTAATTGCAAAATTATCCGGCGCTGAAGCTGTTGCCTATTACTCAATAGGCTTAACATGCCTTGCTTTTTTCCGGTCTATTTATGGAACATTGTTTGGCCCGTTTAGTGCACGGTTTAACCATTTTGTAGCAATGAACGATTTTAAAGGCCTTGCTACTTTAAGCAAAACAGTTATGAGCATTTTTCTGCCTGCTGTTGTTTTCCCTACAATTGCGCTTGCCTTATTAAGTAAGCCATTTGTGTTTACATGGGTTGGTGATAAATTTGAGCAAAGCGTAAAGGTTGTAACCTTTTTATCCCTTTGTAATATTCTGAGTTTTATCACTTCTCCTTCCAGTATTTTAGTTATTGCTACAAAAAAAATAAAGTTTTTGTATTTCACTTCTTCATTGCAATTGCTGGTTTACTGGTCAGGTATTGCGCTGTTTTTTTCGCGTAATGGTTTTATTGTTTTTGCATATTTTGAACTGGTTTGCTTTTTAGGCACAGCAATGTTTTATGTATGGTTTATATGCAATTTTTTACAAATGAGCATTGTTACGTTTATAAAAAATATTATAATTCCTGCTGTTTTACCTGTTTTGTTATTATTAATACTTTTATTTTCAACACGTAATTTTTTACCGCTTGAAAAAAATAAGCTAAATCTTTTTAAGGTTATGCTAACAGGGCTCGGGGCTTCTTTATTAGCCACTGTTTTATATTATTTTACTTCTACAATTTTTAGACGATATACCAACCAGTTGTTTCTGAAATTTAAACATCCCTTTGCAAAAATTCTAACTGCTGCTGCAAACAGGTTTAATTATAATGCCAAAAATTAAAGTGCTTATTTACAGCGATTGCCACATATATGGCGGAAGTGAAAGATTGATGAGTTTTTTATTAAAAAATAAAACAATTAATGAAGAATTTGATTTGATTTATGCGTTTAGAAATCATAAAGAATACAAGCAGGATTTATTTAATGATTTTAAAAACTTAAAAATAAATAATAAAGCATATCCACTTTTTGTGTTGTCTAATGGAACGCTTTTTTACAAATTAAACAATTCAAAATTACCATTACCTGTAAAAAATATAATTAAACTTCCTTTCTGGATTTTACAGACCGCTGGTGTTTATTTTCTTTTCAATTTTTTATATTTTGTTTTCTTTATTAAAAAAATAAAGCCTCAAATAATTCATGTAAATAATGGAGGATATCCGGGAGCCCGTTCCTGCAATCACTTCGTTTTTGCGGCAAGGTTTAGCAATATAAACTCAATAATTTACCAGGTTAACAACATAGCTTTTTCAACTAAAAACTTTTTTTACATAACACGCGATAAATTGATAAATAAGTATGTAAAATATTTTATTACTGCCTCTGCAAAAGCCGGTTC
>JBDUBY010000267.1:0-4858 GCA_040003735.1 Parafilimonas sp. | reverse complement strand
ACAATCTGCGCCGGCTTTTATTTGCGCTTTTAAATACGCAATCGTTATGGTTGTAATTTTTTGTAATAGTTGATGTGTGAGCGCTGGTTGTGTGTATGCAAATTGTTTCGCCTTGTCCCATGTTTTGCTGCCTTTGCCTTCAATCATATAGCAAAAGAGCGTCCATGGTGCGCCGGCAAAACCAATTAATGGAACAGAACCGTTCAATTCTTTTTTTGTAAGAGATAATGCGTCAAAAACATATTTCAAATGTTCATCAACATTGCTCGTATTTAATGCATCAACATCTTTTTGTGTTTGTATTGTTTTTGGTAATGACGGACCTTTGCCTTCTTCCATCAACACTTCAATACCCATTGCCTGTGGTATAACTAAAATGTCTGAAAAGATAATGGCTGCATCAACACCAATTTGATGAACAGGCTGCAAAGTAATTTCCGTTGCAAGCTCTGGCGTTTGCACACGCGTGAAGAAATCATATTTTTCACGCAGCTTAATATAATCCGGTAAATATCTTCCTGCCTGGCGCATCATCCATACCGGCGGACGTGTAACTTCTTCTTTACGTAATGCTTTTAATAAAAGATCGTTCTTTAATTCAGTCATAAAATTTGTTGCCATGAAAAATTACTGTACAAGGGAGTGACACAACGAAGATGCCATACTTGTTACTGCTGGTTACATAAAAATAAAAAGTGCAAATTATAAACATTGCTAAACAAATTATACGCGGCTGTTGACGGTGGACTGTTAACCGTTGACTGCTCACTGTCCTTGCGCCAAACTGTAAGCACGCTTATCGCCGAGCAACAACAACAACTCCAGCGAACAAATTTTAAAATCGCCGCTGAGGCTTACATATAAACCAATTACATCCTGCTGTTTAAGCGGTGTGTTGTCAATACTTTCAAACCGCACGTTGTACTGGTTAACAAGATTTGTATAAACAGAACCTGTTGGCCAAACCTGTGTGCCGCGGTTGCTAATATTGATAAGCTTGAACTTTACACCTGCGTGCCGCATACATTGGTTGGCGATATTGAGTGGCTGCTCATTGCTTTCAATAAAAAAATCTACACCGATAATTTTTTCTGTTTCAGCTTCTGTTGATTCCATCATGGAATTTTTGTCAAGCTTGAAGTGTGTTTCTGTAACCGGTGCGTCAGTTAATATTGGCTTTGCACCTTGCTCAGGCTGTTTGCCAAAATTATTGATGATGGCTTTTGCAAACTCTGTTGTGTTTACAGATGGCCTTGATTTATCTCCAAAATCTCCTGTATGTATTCCCTGTTCAAGTGTATATAATAAAGCATTCTCGATAGTAACAGCAGTTTCCATAAAACCTAAATGACGCAACATGCCGATGCCGCTTAATAATAAAGCAGTTGGGTTGGCGATATTTTTTCCTGCAATATCAGGTGCTGTGCCATGAACGGCTTCGAATATGCAGATGTGATCGCCGATGTTTGCAGAAGGTGCGAAGCCTAAACCACCAACAAGCCCGGCGCAAAGATCGCTTACAATATCGCCCTGCAAATTGGTTAACACCATTACATCAAAATTATCAGGGCGTGTAACCAGCTTCATGCACAAATCATCTACAATTACATCATCAGCTTTTAATTCAGGATATTCTTTTGCCACTTCATAAAACACTTCCAAAAACAAACCATCGGTTATCTTCATGATGTTTGCCTTGTGGCCGCAGGTAATACGTTTTGCACTTTTTTTCTTCGCCATTTCAAACGCATATTTTATCACCTGTAAGCTTCCGGGTCGTGTAATAAATCTCCGGCTTAATGCCACATCATGAGTAAGCATATGTTCGATGCCGCCATAAGTATCTTCAATATTTTCACGCACAACAGTTATATCAACCGGGATGCCCGCTTTACTAAAAACCGTATCTACTCCATGCAATGTTTGAAAAGTTCTTGTGTTGGCATACGTGTTCCATGTTTTACGTGCTGTAACATTTATACTTTTTACACCCTTGCCTTTTGGTGTTTCCATCGGGCCTTTAAATAAAATGCCAAGGGTTTCAATAGTTTGTTTTGCTTCAGGCGTCATGCCGTTGCTGAAGCCTTTATCAAACACCCATTTACCCATTTCAACGGTAACATATTCCAGCGGAACTTTTGCTTCGTAGAAAATTTTTAGTACGGCCTCCATAATTTCAGGTCCAATACCATCGCCTTTTGCAACTGCAATTTTTCGCATGCCGCAAATGTACGATTACAGAATTTGCAGATTGATGAATTAACGAAGAAGAAATATCGCCATGAGTTGCCACGACCTGAAGGTCGTGGTAACAGAGGTTCGCCGCGCCTGTTGACATCACACGTCATCTTCAATAATTATGTTCAATTTATGCAGAAGCTTTTACAATTTATACCTGTAGTATTCAAGTAATAGAGTTATGTATATTTGAGAATTGGCAATAAGCCTAACAAGCCAAAATAAATACTAAAACATTCAGACAATGAAAAAAACATCATTAATAATTTTAGTTATTGCGGCATCTTTTCTTTCAGGTTTCGCATTTAAAACAATAATTTCAAAACAATCTAACAAGCAATCAACAATGAAAAAAGTAACAGGTATCGGGGGCGTTTTTTTTAAATGCAAAGACCCAAAAAAAATGACAGAATGGTATCAAAAAAATCTTGGTTTAAACACCAATCCATACGGCGGTGCAACTTTTGAGTGGTATGAAGGCGAAGACAGCACAAAGAAAGGGCAAACGCAATGGCAACCATTTCCTGAAACCACAAAATACTTTGAGCCTTCAACAAAAGACTTTATGATAAATTACAGGGTTGATAACCTGGAAGCACTTGTTGAAGAATTGAAAAAGAATGATGTAACTATTGTAGACACTATTGAAACTGTTGATTACGGTAAGTTCTTACATATCCTTGACGCAGAAGGAAACAAAGTTGAATTGTGGGAACCCATAGATTGAGTACATCAAAATAGTTAGTGAACGAACTAAATTAAAATGAGCTGTTTAAAAATTAAACAGCTCATTTTAATTTGTATTTATTAAGCTTTCTTCAACCTGAATTTTTTAATATAAATCCAGAAAACAATAACTCCTAGCGTAAATGGCCATATGGTTATTAAGAATATACAAAGATCTGAAAGCGCTGTTGTTCCGGTTGAAAATGCTTTTAAAACTTTAGTAAAAAATCCTGGCTCCTCATTATTGGGAGATGAGCTGTTTATATACTGATAATAGCTAACATTGATTGTACTGTAAGCAGCCGTATGTTGCAAATAATTTATCCTTCCGTTTGCAGCTTCAATGTTTTCCTGTATCTCATTTATTTCATTTTGAACCTGCAGAATGTCGTCCATGTTTTTTGCTTGATTTAATAACTGAAGATATTTTTCACGCACCGCTAATTTAGCTTGCAGTCTTGCTTTGGTATCCATTACTTCACCGGTTACATCTTCACTTGAAATATTTTTTTCTATTATTTTAATTCCATCACCTGAAAAAGAATTTACAAGGTCATCGAATTGATCAACGGGAACTTTTATAGTAACTGAATTCTCAATTCTGTAATCAGTTTCTTCCTGCTTTTCCTGTGCAATATAAGCGCCGAAGCTTTTTATAGATGAATGAATATTTGTATTGAATTTTTTATAATCATTTAACTGTAATTGCAGGTCTGCAGTTTTTACAATCTTTTTATCCCAGTCGGCATTATTGTTTGTTACAGGCGATGGGTTTTTATCCGTTGCATTGATTGCTATTGTATCAGGAGTTATTAATTGCTCCTCAGCCTTTTGATCTTTTGATTTTTCTTTTTGAACAGGTGTTTGATCAAGATCGTTAAGTTCAACATCAATAGCTTTCGTTGAAGAACCGTGATTGCATGCGTATAGCATCATGGCAAATATTGCCATGCAATAAAAATGAAGTTTCATATAAATTGATTGATTAGTTAATTAATAAGATGCAAAAAGAAATGATTTGCATAAATGCAGGCTTATGATTTATGCTGATTACTGTTTTGTTTTGATGGATAATATTTTACAAAAAATAGTTTATACTGCCGCACTTATACAGCAATAATTGCTTTGTGAAAAAATAATTTTAGAAGTGAAAGAAATTTGCAAGCCTGCACAGATTAATTACTTCATCTTAGTTTTTGTAACCATTAATCGTAGTTAAAAGAAAGCAAAAGAATATTCAATTGTTTAATAACATTATCAGATAAAACTTAAGTGAAGTGTAGTTTATTTTAGTGAACAAACTTAGTTTGGTACTACTGAAATATTTGTCTGTTTTTTTAAATCACTCAAAAAATTACTATCAAAAATAGTTACAAGCGATTTAACACCTAGGTCTTCGATTTTATAACCACCAGAAGTATTTGTTCTGTTAAATGCACCAATTAATTTTATTTCAGTCTGGGTTTTTCTAATTGCAAAGCCTCGCCTTTCGCATTCCAAATTGTATAAAATATCCTGATTAGGTTTACTTATTTCAACATTGAAGTATATAGCAGGATTATCTTTCTCGGCGCCTGTTGTATCTGTAATTGTAAGAATTATATGCGGGTTTGTATACGCATAATTTTGAATACCGGAAACTAGATTACTCATAGTGCCATTGTACGTGTAATTTTTAATTGGCGGGTAAGTACAACTTATACAAATTATTGGATACAAAAAAATAGCGGCAATGGTTAATGAAACAGCCACTATAATAATTACAATTATATTTTTCGTTTTCAAAACTTAAAAGAGTTGCTAAATACATTAAATTAATCCGTATCTATTTCATTCCGCCCATCTCCAAAATAATATTCCATTCTTCATCAGAAACAGGTTGAACAGATAATCT
>JBDUBY010000458.1:0-4876 GCA_040003735.1 Parafilimonas sp. | reverse complement strand
CGGCATCTTCATCAGATTTTAGCTTAATGATTTCTGTTTTCTTTTCTAAAAAATCGATACCTATATATGCATCTTTTTGAAAGAGACGCATTTTGCGCATCTTCTTCATACTAATTCTGCTGCTGGTAAGGTTTGCTACACAACCGTTATTAAATTCAATGCGCACATTAGCAATGTCGGGCGTATCTGTCATTACAGCAACACCACTCGCTGAAATATTTTTTACATCACTTTTTACAATCTTTAAAACAATATCAATATCGTGAATCATCAAATCCAAAATCACACTCACTTCAGTACCACGGGGGTTAAATTGCGCCAAACGATGTACTTCAATAAACATCGGATTTAAAGAAATATTTTTTAATGCAAGAAACGCAGGATTAAATCTTTCCACATGGCCAACCTGTAATTTTACACCTGCTTCTTTCACCATTTGCACAATTTGTTTGCCTTGTTCCAATGTATCCGCCATCGGTTTTTCAACAAAAACATGTTTACCTTTTTTTATAGCTGCCTGGCATAAATCAAAATGAAAATTTGTAGGTGCAATTATATCTATTGCGTCACATTTTTCAATTAGCTTATCAATACTTATAAATCTTTTAAGTTCAAATTTCTTTTCAACTTCATTAGCTGTTTTTTCATCGGGATCATAAAAGCCAACTACTTCAACATCATCAATTTCCTTCCAGTTGTTTAAATGAAATTTTCCAAGATGGCCCGCACCAAAAATTCCAACCTTCAGCATATATGTCATTTGAAGTAAAGATAAAGCGGTTTAGACTTTTTGAAATGCTTTAACATTTCTGTTTCCTTTTTTATAACCCGTGCGATTAATAAGAATAACAAATTTAGAGCTGTGCAAAACGGCTTTAAAATAAATCTTAATTTAAAAATTGCTAACAAAAAAACACTTTTATGAAAAAACAAATTCTACGATTATGCGCACTTACAGTATTTGCGCTAACAACAATCTCACTTAAAACAAATGCCCAAACAGACTGGCATATTAATGGAAATAGCGGCACTGATACAGCCGTCAATTTTGTCGGCACCACAGACAGCAAATTTTTAGCGTTCAGAACGAAAAATGTAGAACGCATGAGGATTGGAACCAGTGGAAGAATTGGTATTGGAACAAAAAACCCCGCTGCAAGATTAAATATTATATCATCAGGTGACAATGTTTCACTCAGCACTCCAGGTTACTTAATGCTTGGAGATGTAAAGTCTTCAAATATGGTTATGGATTATAATGTAATTCAGTCACGTTATAATGGTACCGCATCTTCGCTTTATCTTAATTATTACGGTGGCACTACTTATTTAGGCACTTCAGCACAAGTATCAGTATCCAGCTTAGGCAATTTTACTGCATACAAGCCTGTTGGTATTAATGGTTCGTATAATGCCGCTTATGCTTTAAATGTTAATGCCAATAGCGGCATAAGTGGAATTGTAATTACAGACCCTGTAGATAACTATGTTTTATATTCTGATAAGTCAGGAATAAATGGTGGAATCTATGTATCAAAATCAAGTACTGCAACAGGTACTGCAACAATCCAGGGCAATGCATCAGGATCTGGCATTGGTGTTGAAGGTTCTGCAAACACAAGTTATGGTGTATATGGCTATTCTTCAGCTAACTATGGAGTATATGGTTACAATGCTAATGGTTTAGGAACTGGTGTTTACGGTTATAGCCCGGGCGGTAGTGGAAGTAACGGTGTTTGGGGTTACTGCGGTGGTAATGGCCATGGTGTGTATGGTTATTGCGCAAACGGTTCTGGTGTATATGGTACTTCTGGTACTTACTATGCTGGCTGGTTTGATGGTGATGTATATTGCTCTGGTACTTATGTAGGTTCTGACTTAAAATTAAAACAGAATATAAAAGATGTTACAAGTGCTATGGATATTATTAACCAGCTTCATCCAAAACAATATAATTTTAAAACGGATGATCAATATAAATTAATGCATTTACCAAAAGGAAATCATTATGGTTTAATTGCACAGGATGTTGAAAAAATATTACCAAACATTGTACGTGAATCAAAATTTGAAGCACCTGATCTTAGTGCTGCAATGCAACCTTCAGCAAAAGAAGGCGGTTCAACGCAGGCATCTTCATCTTCAAAAACAAAATCCGAAGCTGTAGATTTTAAAGCGCTGAATTATACTGAACTTATTCCAATTATAATAAAAGGCATGCAGGAACAACAGGCAGTGATCGAAAAACAACAACAACAAATTGATCAATTACAGCAGTTGATTCAAAATCAAAACTCATCTGTAACTTCAAATTCATCAGGTGCCAAAGCTGTAACCGCCGCCGGTGCATACTTGGTACAAAATGCGCCAAATCCTTTTGTACAAAATACTTCTGTTAAATGTTTTGTTCCAACTTCCGTAAAACAGGCACAACTTGTAGTATACAATTTAAGCGGCCAGTTAATAAAATCTTATTCATTAGTAAACGGAATGAATAATATTAGTTTTACTGCGGGTAATTTATCTGCGGGGCAATACACATATTCTCTTATTGTTGATGGAAAAAAAGTTGACAGCAAAAGTATGACCATGACGAAATAACTTATAAAGCTCCGGATAAAAAAAACCATCAGTAATGATGGTTTTTTATTTATAAGATTTGTTAAATGAGTAGAGCTTAAATTAAATTTGTAACTTATACATTTTTTTCATCAGATAGACGTCCATATTTTAAAATAAAAAGCTTTTACAAAATTGTAAAAGCTTTTTTGTGATCCCGCTGGGACTCGAACCCAGGGCCCCAACATTAAAAGTGTTGTGCTCTACCAGCTGAGCTACGAGATCATCCCTTCTTTTTTGGGAGTGCAAAAATAACCGAAAATGGTATTGCACCAAACTTTAAAATCATCTTTATTGTTATTATACAATTTCACAACTTAACTACTTCTGCAACAATTAAATTTGCATCAAAGAAGCAATATGTCTTTTTACACAGGTAAGGTTATTGTAGTTACGGGCGGCACAGACGGTATTGGCAGGGCTTTGGTAGATTCATTAATGCAGCAAGGCGCTAAAGTAGTTACATGCGGACGTAATTATGATAAGCTTTATCAATTGCAAACTATGTATGCGGGCAAAACGCTGCTCGCAATACCTGCAGATGTTGCTAACGAAGCTGATTGTAAAAAAATAATTCAGCAGGCAGTAAATGCTTTTGGAACTATTGATGTACTCATTAATAATGCCGGCATCTCAATGCGTGCACTGTTTAGTGATACAGATCTTGAAACCATACGTCGCGTGATGGATATAAATTTTTGGGGAAGCGTTTATTGTACAAAATATGCATTGCCGCATATCATGCAAAATAAAGGTACGGTTGCAGGCATTTCTTCCATCGCAGGCTATCGCGGTTTACCAGGCCGCAGCGGTTATTCTGCATCAAAATTTGCATTGCAGGGTTGGCTTGAGGCTTTGCGCACTGAACTGCTTGAAACAGGTGTGAACGTAATGTGGGTTTGCCCTGGTTATACAAAATCAAATATTCGTAATGCTGCCTTGGATAAAAATTCTGAACCGCAAGGCGAAACACCACTTGATGAGAATAGTTTGATGGGTGCTAAAGAATGTGCAACACTTATTTTAAAAGCAATTGAAAAAAGAAAGCGTACAGTGGTTATAACTTCGCAAGGGAAGGAAACAATTTTATTAAATCGCTTTATGCCAGACCTTGCAGATAAAATGATACATAAATTTTTTTTCAAGAAAGGAGTTTTGGTTAAATAAAACGAAAGCCTGTTATTTACAGCCATGCCTGTTGTTACGTTATCTACTGATATAGGTCAAAGCGACTACGTTGTAGGCGCCATAAAAGGGCAACTTATAAAAGCGTTGCCTTCCGTTTCCATTATTGATATTACCCACCAGCTTGTTGCCAATAATTATTTGCATGCAGCTTATGTGTGTACTAATGCGTTTTCATTTTATCCTGCAGGCACATTTCATTTTGTAATAATTAATTTGTTTGAAAAAGCGCCAGAGCATTTGCTGTTTGCACATTACAAAGACCAGTTTATTATTTGTCCTGATAATGGAATATTAACAATGATAGCCGGTGAAAAACCCGCTAACATTATTGCAATTGATATAATTAAAAAAAGCGTTTCGGGTGTATTGAATTTTACAGAAGCATTTGCCGAAATATTGCTTGCTATTGATAAAGGAACGGATATACAAAAATTAGGAAATATAATTATTGATATTGAAGAAAAATATCCGTTCCGTTCAACGGTTGGATCTGATTGGATTGACAGCCAGATAATTTTTATTGATCAGTTTGAAAATGTTGTTATCAATCTTACAAAAACTGAATTTGAAGAACATCGCAAGGGAAGAAACTTCAGAATTGTTTTGCCTGCAAGAAATGATGGCGGCATTACAAACATTAGCGAAAATTATGCATCTGTTGAACAAGGTGAAAGGCTTGCCTGGTTTAATTCTGCGGGTTATCTTGAACTCGCCATAAACAAAGGAAATCTGGCAGGTTTGTTTGGTTTAAAAAGATATTCAGGTGGTACAACTTTAAATACTTTACCAAGCAATAAGCTTATGTACGAGCGTGTAAAAATTTTCTTTGAATAATGTTATGCGTTTCCAATCTTACTTTAATACAGCAATAAAAATTATACATTTATATGATGGAAGTATACCACTCTCCTACTTTTTAAAACAGTATTTTTCGCAGCACAAAAAACATGGTTCTAAAGACAGAAAAATTATTTCGCATACCTGTTATAATTTTTACAGGCTCGGAACATCTTTTACTAATATCAATATTGAAGAAAAATTAAAGATTGCGATTTTTATTTGCAATGAT
>JBDUBY010000099.1:0-4893 GCA_040003735.1 Parafilimonas sp. | reverse complement strand
AAAACTTACATGCTGTAGTGAAACGACAATTATAAGGTTGAATGCGACTTTGAATTTGAGGTAATTACCGGTCAGCGATATAAGTTAGGTCAACGATTTGCCCCATCATGCAAATAGATCCATTCGTAGTATTTATTTTATAACTAAACTTAACTAATTGTCCATCTTTTAAAGTTACGTTAAAGGAAGACAGGTTTGTTGGCTCAAGTAGTTTATCATCTTCTAACTTTATGAGGTAAGTACATCCATCAACAGATTCCTTTATAATGATGCCATTTACAATATTATTATTACCTGAATTTGAATCTTTGTTGCAGGAAGCATAAAAGAATGTAATAATACAAACAAGAAAATAGATTCTAAAAGAAGATATACTTTTTATCATAACGCAAGGTTGATAAAAAAAATTTATCGAATTACGTATTGACAATACGTAAGCTGGAAACGTTGTGATGATAGTACCTATTATTTTTCTTCATTTTCTTCCTGCCATTCCTTGTGATTGAGGATGATCTCGATCTTTCTTTTGAACCGTTCAATATCGCTATGATATTCTTTAATCTTTTCATCGCTTAAAGAATGCAAAATTGCTTTTTCAAAATAATTTATTGCTATATTAAAATGCGTCTTTAATTCTTTAGTAATTGCAAAGCGATAATAATTCTTCAATATTCATAACATAAAATTTTACCAGCCAAGCAGCCATGCAAATATTAATGGCGCAACAATAGTTGCATCGCTTTCAACAATATATTTTGGAGTATGAATATCGAGTTTGCCCCAGGTTATTTTTTCGTTTGGAACAGCACCGGAATAAGAGCCATACGATGTTGTTGAATCACTGATCTGGCAGAAATAACTCCAGAACGGAACATCATGCCATTCAAGATCCTGGTACATCATCGGCACAACACAAATAGGAAAATCACCTGCAATGCCGCCGCCAATCTGGAAGAAACCAACGCCTTTTCCTGATGAATTTGCGCGGTACCATTCCGTTAAATACACCATATATTCAATGCCACTTTTTACAGTGCTTGCTTTTAATTCATTCTTTATAATGTAGCTCGCAAAAATGTTTCCTGTTGTGCTGTCTTCCCAACCCGGAACGATGATCGGAAGATTTTTTTCGGCTGCCGCGATAATCCAGCTATCTTTTTTATCAATCTCATAATACTGTTCAAGATCACCGCTTAAAACTGTTTTATATAAAAATTCATGCGGAAAATAACGTTCGCCTTTTGCTTCAGCATCTTTCCATTGCTGCACTAAATGTTTTTGCAAACGGCGAAATGCTTCTTCTTCAGGAATACAGGTATCTGTTACGCGATTGTAATGATTCTCCAACAAATCCCATTCTTCCTGCGGCGTTAGATCACGATAGTTTGGAACGCGTTTATAACTGTTGTGCGCAACAAGATTCATTACATCTTCTTCAAGATTTGCGCCTGTGCAACTAATGATATCAATCTTGCCTTGCCGTATCATTTCAGCAAGAGAAATTCCAAGTTCAGCAGTGCTCATGGCACCTGCAAGCGTAACCATCATTTTACCACCTTCAGTTAAATGTGCTTCGTAGCCTTTGGCTGCATCAACCAACGCTGCTGAATTAAAATGACGGTAATGATGTTCTATGAATTGAGAAACGGGGCCTTTTTTCATCTTTATAATTTAACTGCAAAAATAATTTTTTTACGCGCAACTGTTGCCGAGATATTTTATTGTAACATCATTTAAATAAGATTGTAATTTTTAAGCAACTCTTTTTATAAAATTCAGGTTTACTTATTGCCCGGGGCAAAATTTATTTTTTCACAAAAAAAATTAATGTATATGAAAACGATACTTAGGCATAACTATATGCTGAGTTCTCTTGCTATTCTTTGCTTTTTTATTATTAATTCGGGTTGCCAAAAAATGGCTGGCGATACTTTATCTGCCAAGCAAAATGATATATCAAATGCGCAGGCAGGCAGCCTTTCGTTCGGCAATTTTAAACAGGTTGATCTCAATGCAAATAAACCTGGTTATCACGCAACACATATCAGCCCTAACCTGCATAATGCATGGGGAATGGCTGTAAGTTCTGGCGGCGGTATTTGGGTTTCTGCTGCTGATGGTGGCGTTAGTTATATTTATAATGATAAAGGCGCGCAATTAATTCCGCCTGTTTCAATACCATCTCATATTACAGGTGCACCGGGCAATCCCACAGGACAGGTCTTCAACGCAACTACTGATTTTGTAATTCCTTCAACAGGCAATCCAGCAAAATTTATTTTTGCCAGTGAAGACGGAACTGTTTCTGCATGGAATGGCGGTTCTGCTGCAGTAGTAACAGCAGATCGCGCAAAAAATGATGCATCATATAAAGGCATTGCTATTGCAAATGATGGCGGCGCAAACTTTTTGTATGTAACCAATTTTACAAAACATAAAGTAGATGTGTTTGATGCAAATTATAATCTTGTTACAGGTAAGCCATTTAAAGACTCGGGTATTCCTTCTGCATATTCACCTTTTAACGTACGCACAATTAATAACATGTTGTATGTAACGTATGCAATAGTTAATGGAGATGGAGATGATTCTACCGGCGCAGGTTTAGGTTATGTTGATGTTTTTTGGCCAAATGGACAATTAGATAAACGTCTTGCTACGCAAGGTACTTTGAATGCGCCATGGGGAATTGCTGAAGCTTATCCGCAATTGATTGGTATAAGTGGAATTTTAATTGGCAATTTTGGTGATGGACATATTAATGTATATGATTGGAATGGCAATTTTAAAGGCCAGTTAATGACGGCAGCCGGCCCAGTTGCAATTGATGGATTATGGGCACTTGATAATGATGTTTTGAAAACGAGCAGGCATCAATTGTATTTTACTGCGGGACCGAATGAAGAATCAGATGGTGTGTTTGGGTTTTTGACGAAACTGCAATAAGATGTCATAAAGAATGTTGTTTAAGAGTAGTCTGTAGGTCAGGAAGACAAGATAGAGTTGAGGATGTTGTTAGTGTTGTCTTTCTGACTTGCTGACTTTATTTACTTTTCTGTTTACCAGGTAAACACCGGCAAGAATTATTATAAGGCAAACAACTTCTAAAAGCGTGATCGTTTCACCAAAAATCAATCCCCAGAAAACAGCAATAAAAGGAATACCATACGTAACCAGCGAAGCAAATATTGAACCTGCGGTTTTCACTAAAACATAAAACCAAACTGAGGCCAGTGCAGTACCTAAAGCACCAAGTATAAAAGCAGCAAGAATAGAAAAAGGAATTCCGTTTTGTGTAAGCGGAAGATTGAAAAAACCTGTACAGAGCAGAATTAAAATACATATCGGTATAAAAAAGCTAAAGGCAACTGCAGCAATTTGCAATGATGGTATTTCTTTTAAATAATTACTCACTACATGCACATTTGTTCCGTAACAAACTGTTGCAATCAACACAAGTGATGAATAAGAAAGATTTGTAAAACTAATGCCACCTTCAGCTGCAAAAGGCAATAATGCCAGTCCTATAAAACCTATTATTATTCCAATTATTTTATTTGCTGTTATTTTTAGTTGAAAGAAAGCAACGCCTATTATAATAGCACATACAGGTGTAAGTGCATTTAATATGGAAGCAAGCGAACTGTCAATTTTTATTTCTGCCAAACAATATAAAAATGCAGGGAAAAAATTACCAAGCAATCCTGCAACAATTACAGTTACAATTTTATTTTTTGGAACCTGTTTCCAACCTTTTACAGCAAACGGCAACATTACCAAACCTGCACTTAATATGCGTATTGATGCAACCTGGTAAGCAGTTAAATGCTGCATGCCTAACTTCATTAAAATAAAAGAACTTCCCCAAATTAAAGAGAGCAAAATAAACAACGGCCATTTAGAAGTTTGTGGTTTCAAAAAAAAATTTATGCAAATGTCATACTTTCATAAATAAAAAATATGAGCGATATAAAACTGGATAAGATAGATACAAGAGCGCCTGAAAAATTTAATAAAGAAGAAACAAAAGAAAAAACACAAAGCATTTTAAAAGAACTGAAGGAGTTACAGAATATTTTATATGCACAGAACGAACATTCGGTATTGATTGTAATACAAGGAATGGATGCAAGCGGGAAAGATGGTGTTATAAGGCATGTGTTCGGAACTTTAAATCCGCAAGGTGTAACAGTTCAATCATTTAAAATACCAACCGCCGAAGAGTTGTCGCATGATTTTTTGTGGCGCATTCATAAACATTCACCGGCAAAAGGGATAATCCAGATATTTAACCGTTCACATTACGAAGATGTATTAATAACAAGAGTTCATAAAATAATTGATGATGAAACAGCTTATAAAAGAATGAAAGCCATCAACAATTTTGAAGAATTACTCGTTCAACATAATAATACATTAATATTAAAATTTTATCTGCATGTTTCGCAAAAAGAGCAACATGAAAGATTAGATGAAAGAATTCATGATAAGCAAAAACAATGGAAATATAATGAACAGGATTTTATTGAATCTTCTTTAAGAAAAGAATACCTGCAAGCTTATGAAGATTGTTTTAAAGAATGTAATAAAGTTGAATGGACAATTGTGCCCGCAGATCAAAACTGGTATAAAGAATATGTAATTGCATCAACTTTATGCGATGCACTTAAAAAATTAAATATGCAATATCCGGGTTTAAAAAAATAATTGCGACTTAATAAAAATTAACCAATCTTTATAGCACACTTATTATTAACCAAAAACCAACTATCATGGGATTTGTAAAAGAATTTAAAGAGTTTGCCCTTAAAGGAAATGTTGTAGATCTTGCAGTTGCCGTAATTATTGGTGCAGCTTTTGGCAAAATTATCAGCTCACTTATTGATGATGTAA
>JBDUBY010000465.1:0-4943 GCA_040003735.1 Parafilimonas sp. | reverse complement strand
CATTGCCACCAATGCCCATCCATATCACCTTCAACACGCGGATATTTTTTTGGAATATTGGTTGCTTCTGCGCTTAATGATTTTGGTAACAATCGTGGATGACTGCCGCCCCATCCGCATGAAACTTTTCCTTTCGTGCCGACGAATAAACTGCCACCTTCAAAATCATTTTCCTGCGGAATATCTGCAAGCGCTTCATTCATGTTTACGTCAGCATCGAGTTCGTCAGGACGATCAGGAACAATGCCTCCATCCATCCAATACAACAACAAATCTTTACCATTTTTCATTTTGAATTTATAGCGCAGAGAGCTCGACGGCGGAATACTTTCAGGATAATCAGCTTCTTTAAAAATACCTGAGTAAACAGTTGTTGCACTGCCGGTAATCTCTGTAGGGTAACCGAGCTGCAACAACTTAAATGCAGGGCCAATTATGTGACAAGCCATATCTCCTAAAGCACCTGTACCGAAACGCCACCAGCCACGCCAATTAAATGGAACAAGGTTATCAATATAATTTGTTGTTTGGGCAGTGCCGAGCCATAAATCCCAATCCAATTCTTTTGGAATAACTGCAGCTTGCGTAGGCCAAGGAATACCCTGCGGCCACACAGGCCTGTTCGTCCAGTTATACACTTTTTCAATATCACCAATCACACCGGCTTCAAACCATTCACGCATTGTTCTTATGCCTTCGCATGATGCGCCCTGGTCGCCCATTTGTGTAACCACTTTATATTTTGCTGCAGCTTGTGTAAGAATTCTTGCTTCATAAATATCATGCGTTAATGGTTTTTGTAAATACAAATGTTTATTCAATTGCATGGCACTTAAACCAACTATCGCATGATTATGATCTGGAATTGCAACAGTAACTGCATCAAAATTTTTACTTTCTTTATGAAACATCTCACGCCAGTCTTTATAAAAACCTGCTTTAGGAAATTGCTTGCGGCGTGGTGCACCTGTGCGATCATCAACATCACATAAAAAAGCAATCTCTGCATTTTTCTTTGGAGCTGTTGCAAAATGATTGATATCATTTTCAGCTTCACCACCGCAACCAACAGCAGCGATATAAAGTTTATCACTTGGCGCTACATATCCTTTGCCTAACACGTGTCGCGGCACTATATAAAAACTCGTTGCAGCAAGCGCAGCATTCTTTATAAAATTCTTGCGGCTGATATTTTTTTCTGATGATTTTTCTTTATCGTTTTCCATGATGGCAATTTTAATGTTAAGAAAGCTGTTAGCTATAGGCTAATGCTAAAGGCTTTTTATTTTAATATTTGTAAACCAAATCTTTCCATTCTCTGTTCCCTGGAATGCGATGTGACCTTTGTGAAATGTGCCAAAGCCTGGCATATCTTTAAACTTAACAGCAGCAATCAAATCTTTCCAGTGCTGGTTCCACATTTGTGCATCAACTACTTTATGTCCGTCCTCAAAAAGTTGTAAATGTCCATGATCAACTTTTATTTCATAAGCATACCACTTACCTGATGCACCTATATATTCTGAATCTACAGGATATAAATCATACAAAGTTCCCATGCGATTCATTTTTGATAAATGATCCGGCCCGCAAACAACATCATCAATTTGCATTTCAGGCCCGGTTTCCCAACTATTTTGATATTCAGGCGATTCGTGCACATAAAACATAACGCCGCTGTTGGCGCATGTATCTGTTTTAAATTCTAATTTAAGATCGAAGTTTTCAAATTCCTCATCAGTAATGAGATCCATATTATCTACAGTTTTATTATTCTCATTTATAAAAATAGTTCCGTCTTCAACCTGCCATCCTTTGCCGGGCGCTTTCTCCAAATAAGAATGCCAGCCATTCAAATCTTTTCCATCAAACAATAATTTCCAGCCTTCCTTTTTTTCTTTTGCGGTGAGTGTATTGTTTTGTGCCGAAATAATATTCAGGCAAAAAAATAAAAACACAATTAATGAAGCAATTTTTTTATTCATGTGGCAGTAATTTTATAATGTTATAAAACAATAGAATGAAGCATACGCGACTAAGTTAGTAAATGATTTGAATGAATTGCTTGATGTATTTTTCAATTGCGTTTTATAAATTTTATTATAACTATGCGAAGTTTAAGTTGCATGTAAGTATTGCTTTTATAATTACATTGTACATATAAAATATTAAGCTGTATGAAAAAAGTATTAATTATTTCAAGACGCATTTTTTTATTCTCATTAATGATGTTTTTTTTATTACTGACAGGTGTGCCTCCAGCACATGCAAACCTTCTAAATAAAAAAGAATATGCTGTTGTTGGAAGATGGGACATGACAATTTATATGGATGGCAAACAATATCCTTCGTGGCTTGAAGTACAAAAATCCGGCAATAGCACTTTGGTTGGTCAATATGTAGGAATTTCAGGAAGCGCAAGGCCTATTTCCAAAATCAATTTTAATGATAATAAAATAAGTTTTTCTCTGCCACCGCAATGGGAAAAAGATACAAATGATGTCTCATTTGAAGGAACATTACAAAGCGATAGTTTAACGGGTACAATGGTTGCAGCAGATGGAAAAAATTATAACTGGAGTGCTGTTCGTGCGCCTTTACTTCAACGTGATGCAGAACCTGTTTGGCTAAAACCAGTTACATTATTTAACGGAAAAGATTTAAGCGGATGGCATGCAACGGGCACTAATCAATGGATAGTAAAAGATGGTGTTTTGTCAAGCCCGCATTCAGGTTCCAATCTTTTAACTGATCAAACATTCACAGATTTTAAGTTGCATATCGAATTTCGTTATCCCGATAGCAGTAACAGTGGTATTTATTTACGAGGCAGGTATGAAGTACAGATTGAAGCGAACCATGAAGGTGAACCGTTAAAAGATGTGTATAGTGCTGTTTATGGTTTTATAGCACCAAGTGAAATTGCTTCTAAAAAGCCTGGTGAATGGCAATCGTATGATATTACTTTAATAGGAAGAATGGTAACAATTGTTGCCAATGGAAAAACAGTTATTTGTAATCGCGAAATTCCGGGAATTACAGGTGGCGCAATTAATAGTAAAGAAGGCGAGCCGGGACCGTTATATATTCAGGGCGATCACGGACCGATTGAATACCGCAATATTATTATCACACCGGCAAAATAATGATCATTAAGCTTTTGTTTCATAAAAAATAAATGACGCTATTTTAAAATTTAAAAAATATGAACAAAGAATCTTTTAAAATAAACGGCGAGAGTCTTTTAAAAAAAGTAAAGGAACTTATTGAGGAAGGCAACGTCAGGAAAATTACTATTTCCGATAAAAACGGAAAGGAACTCATGAGCTTTCCATTAACCATTGGTTTGGTAGGCGCTGTGTTCGCACCTGTATTAGCGGCTATTGGCGCAGTTGCTGCTTTAATTGGCGAATGCACTATTACCGTTGAGAGAGATGAAACGGAAGCTAAATAAACATCATCAAAAGCCGCAATTATTCTTCAAATTTCTTGAACAAGGTGGTAGCAGTATGACCGCCAAAACCAAAAGTATTGTTCATTGCATATTTAACATCGGCTGATATTGCATCGCCAAGAACTGCTTTAAGATGCTTTGGAAATGAGTCATCCAGGTTTTTTGTATTAACGGTAGGAGGAACAATTCCATGTTGTACACTAAGCACACATATTACTGCTTCTACGGCACCGGCACCTCCAAGCAAATGGCCGGTCATAGATTTTGTACCACTTACATACAATTTATTATTCTGGCTGAATATTTTTTCAATAGCAGCAATTTCGCTCATATCTCCCTGCGGTGTTGATGTTGCATGCGCATTCACATAATCAATGTCCTGCGGTGTAAGGCCTGCTTCCTTAATTGCTTTATTCATGCCGAGCACAGCCCCGCGACCATCGGGAGGCGTTCCGGTTAAATGATATGCGTCTGCTGCCATGCCTGTTCCAACCAGCTCTGCAAATATCACAGCATTTCTTTTTTTAGCATGTTCATATTCTTCCAAAATCAATGCAGCCCCACCTTCGCCCAACACAAAACCATCCCTGTCTTTATCAAATGGTCTGGAAGCAGCCTGCGGGTCATCATTTCTTTTTGATAGTGCCTGTGCTGCATTAAAACCACCAATACTTGAAGGTGTTATCCCGGCTTCAGAGCCGCCTGCAACCATCATGATTGCTTTACCGGCACGGATTGTATCAAAGGCATTAATAATAGCAGTATTGGAAGATGCGCAAGCAGAAACAGGGCAATAATTAGGGCCATACAACTGGTAGCGGATAGATATAATTCCTGCGGCTATATCCTCAATCTTCTTGGGCACAAAAAACGGCGAGAAACGTGGTATTCCGTCGCTTTTATAGAATTCAGCAACTTGTTCTTCAAACGAACTGATGCCCCCATTACCTGATGCCCAGATAACACCAATATCAGTTCTTTCTTCTTCAGAAAAGGAAGAAAAATTAATATTTCCACTTGTAAGTGCTTCTTCAGTTGCAGCTACGGCATATTGAGAAAACGGATCGTATTTACGAATGTCTTTTTTATCAAAATATTTTTCAGGATTAAAGTTTTTTACTTCGCAGGCAAAACGTGTTTTAAATTTAGAGGAATCGAATTTCGTAATAGGTCCTGCTACAGTTTTTCCTGCTATTATATTATTCCAGAATTCATTGACCGAATTACCAAGCGGTGTTACGGCGCCAATACCTGTTATAACTACTCTTCTCATGTAAATGATTTTGTATGCTTTTTCGGCCTGCAAAGCTACTACTTATATAAGCATATTGTTGTATGATTCCCCTACGCAAGCCGGCACCTTAAGATTTATTAAAGATTATCAAGCAATGAAAAACAAATATCAAAATAAGTTAACAAACGGCAAACTTAGTTGCATTAATTTGATGTATCAAAATAAAAAAACCGCCGGTTTGGCGGTTTCCTTTTT
>JBDUBY010000177.1:0-16819 GCA_040003735.1 Parafilimonas sp. | reverse complement strand
GTTGTTTGTGTTCATTCCATTTTGGTTTAATTGCTGCAACATCAATTTCTTTTGGTGACTGAAAAAAGAAAGATGACTGCTGCACAAAATCAGCTAATAACACACAACGATCTTTTATTAATTCAATTACAACTTTTAATTTTTCAGTATCATTAGTTTCAATACCTGCATCGTTTAAAATTTTTTTCACTGTCAATTGTAAATTGTCAACTGTCAATTGTTTTATCCATTCATGATTGAACCATTTTGCTTTTTCATAATCGAACTTGGCGCCAGCTTTATGCACACGTTCAATAGAAAACTTTTCGATCAATTCATTTAAAGAAAAAATTTCCTGTTCCGTTCCATCATTCCAACCAAGCAATGCAAGAAAGTTAATGAATGCTTCCGGCACAAATCCACGTTCACGAAAACCGTGTGTAAGTTCACTGGTTTTAGGATCTGTCCAGTTCATCGCAAACACAGGAAAACCTAAACGATCACCATCACGCTTACTTAATTTTCCTTTGCCATCCGGCTTTAAAATCAATGGCAAATGCGCCCATTGTGGCATGTTTTCCAAACCAAATAAATATTGCCACAACAAAATATGAACAGGCGAAGAAGGCAACCATTCTTCACCGCGAAAAGCATGTGTTATCTTCATTAAAAAATCATCCACAACAACAGCAAGATGATACGTTGGCATTCCATCAGCTTTTAATAAAACTTTATCATCAACCTGCGAAGTATTAAAATTTACCTCGCCGCGAATCATATCTGTAAATCCTATTGTTTCGTCATGCGGCATTTTAATTCTTACAACATAAGGCACTTTTTCATCCATTAATTTTTTTGTTTCAACATCGCTTAGCGTTAATGAATTTTTCATATCGCTGCGCGATGAAATATTATATTGAAAATTAGGTATGGATTTTCTTTTTGCATCTAATTCTTCAGGTGTATCAAATGCATAATACGCTTTGTTATCTGCAATTAATTGTTCAGCATATTGCTTATACATTTCTTTGCGTTCGCTTTGGCGATAAGGAGCAAAATCACCGCCATGTATAACGCTTTCATCAGGTTCTAATCCGCACCATTTCAAACATTCAAAAATGTATTCTTCGGCGCCCGCAACAAAACGGTTTTGATCTGTATCTTCTATGCGTAAAATAAAATCGCCATTGTTATGTTTCGCAAATAAATAATTAAACAACACTGTTCGCATGCCGCCAATATGTAAGCCGCCAGTTGGTGAAGGCGCAAAACGAACTCTTACTTTTGTGTTCATGCTGCAAATGTAAGTTTAGTTAGACCTCATCCCAACCCTTCTCCAAAGGAGAAGGACAAGAAAAATATAACTTGTGCAACAATATTTTTTGTAATAAAAATTATTATATAGAATGCTATTGCAGTTATATTTCTAACCACAAAATGATCGCTAATGAAAAATTATTTTGAAATAAATAAAGATGCCTGGAACAAAAGAACTATAGTAAATAAAACGTCTGCATTTTATGATGTTGAATCTTTTAAAAAAGGCCAATCAAGTTTAAATAAACTTGAACTGGATGCATTGGGTAATGTAAAGAATAAATGTCTGTTGCATTTGCAATGTCATTTTGGAATGGATACATTAAGTTGGGCAAGAGAAGGCGCAATTGTTACCGGCATTGATCTTTCTGATGAAGCTATAAACACTGCAAAACAATTAAGTAATGAATTAAATATTCCGGCTGAATTTATTAGCTGTAATGTGTATGATACTTTAGAAAATATTACGCATCAATACGATATTATTTTTACTTCTTACGGCGTTATTGGCTGGCTGCCCGATTTAGATAAATGGGCTGAAGTAATTAATAAAGCGTTGAAACCCGGCGGCACATTTTTGCTTGCAGAATTTCACCCGGTTGTATGGATGTTTGATGATAATTTTCAATACATAAAATATGCTTATCATAATGAAACGATGATTGTTGAAACACAAACCGGCACGTACGCAGACCGCAACGCAGACATTACGTATGAAGAATGCTCATGGAACCATAGTTTAAGCGAAGTGATGACCGCTTTACTAAAACAGGGATTAATTATTCAACAGTTTGACGAATTAAATTACAGTTATTACAATTGCTTCAACAATACAATTAAAGGCGATGATGGTTATTGGCGCATTAAAGGTTTGGAAAATAAAATTCCGATGATGTATGCTGTAAAAGCGGTAAAAAATAAAGATTGATTATTTGATTGTTTTGTTTGAGAAGAAGCTACAGGTTTATGATTCTGTTATTACATTCACATCATAACAAAAACGACTTATAAGGAAATATTCAGGTTCATTGAAAAGGCAAATAGGCTGATATCGTAGCAGTAGATAGCGATTCAACACAAGGCATTCATGTTATGGGCAAAGTAAGTTTTGTAATGAAAGAAGGTAAGGTGTATAAAGGGATGCAATGATGACCTCATCCTAACCCTTCTTTAGCTAAATCTAAAGTTTGCATACTTTTAATAAAAAAATTACGATGCAAAAAGTTATTGAATTTAGAAACTTGAATCTTTAATCTTCCAGACAATGAACATGCTTTAAATAGATCAAAAATTTATACCAATTATAACTTAATGAAAGCAGCATTCCACTACTTAGTAAAAGCAAAAGTTATTCGACAAACTGAAAACAATGAACTTGACTTTGTTGAAATTAATAAAGTATTTGAAAATGAAAATCCAATCATAGCAAGAACTGAAGCTTTTAGTTTTTATCAAAGTTGGATTGATGTTTTGCTTCAAAAGAAAGATAAAGAATATGTATCTGACAGGCAAGCAAGGAGAGATTTGGTTTCTTTTATTGAACCGGGAGCAAATATAAAATTAGTAGCAGGTGGTAAAGAAATTGAATTCGACAATAAAAGTTATGGGAATGGAATTGGAGTTTATTTTATAATTGACAACGGGGATGAAACCTTAATTCATGGAATAGGAAACTTTGGTGGCATCTCTACTCACCATGACATTTTTTTTAATTTGGTTGACGAATTTGAATATTATAGAAGCTACAATTATGAAACAAAAAATACAGAGGAAAAAATTACTTATTGCGTGAAAGATGCATGGGAAGACGACTGCCGTGATATCGCCATAGTTACCAAGGAAATCTTAAAAACTCCTTTTGATTGGAGTGGTTATGACAAGCCTTATTGGTGGCAGGAAACGTATGATCAAAGGGTAGAATCAGCACCGAAAACAATTCAACAAATAATTCACGAGGGCGAACAAAATACGGTAGAATTTAAATCAACCTTACATTTTAAAACCGGGAGAGAAATTAACAAAATAAAAGAAGATATTCCTAAAACAATTTGCGCTTTTTTAAATTCCAATGGCGGTCTTCTTTTTATTGGAGTTGATGATAATAAATCAATAATAGGGCTTGATTTTGATTTTAATCTATCTAATGGGAAAAATTCAGAAGATTATTTTCGGCTTAAGTTCGATAACATGATGGAACAATTTATTGGCCTTTCAATTAAAAACAACATAAATGCAAAATTTTACAAACTTGAAGACAAATCAATTTTTGTTGTTATAGTTTCCCCAAGTAAAAAAAGATTAGTCTTTCATAGAGGCAAGGAGGGGAAAGAGTTATATGTTCGAGGAGAAGCATCCACGCTTCAAATTAAAGATGCGGAAGAAATAATTAATTGTTGGAAAGAAAAACAAGTTGATTAACCGGAATCAGAACTGTGAACATAAAATCAAACGCTTTTTTCACTTAATTGAAAAGCTTTATTACAATCATCAATAAGATCAAGTATTTCTTCCTTGCCTTGTTTAGTGATGGCGCTGGTTACAAAATAACGGGGCAAAAATTGCCAGCTTTCTTTCATCTTTTCAAAAAATAATTTTACGTTTCGCTCAACAGCACCGGGTTTTTCTTTATCAGCTTTTGTAAAAACAATTGTAAAAGGTAATTGCCATTCGCCAATATCATTTACAAAATCAAGATCAATTTGCTGCGGTTCATGACGTGCATCAATTAATATAAAAATATTCAGCAGGGTGTTTCTTTTACGCAAATAATCTTCAATCATTTTGCTCCATTCTTTTCTTTGTTGCTGTGCTCTTTTTGCATAACCATAACCGGGCAAATCAACCAAAAACCAATTTGTTTTTTTCTTCTGATTTTTTGTTGTGCTTTCAATATTATAATGATTGATGAGTTGCGTTTTGCCAGGTGTATTTGAAGTTTTAGCCAGCTTTGAATTGTTGCAAATCATATTTATTAAAGATGATTTGCCCACATTACTTCTGCCGATAAATGCATATTCAGCACGATCAGGTTTTGGACATTTATCCAATGATGGACTTGAAATAAGATATGATGCGCTTTTTATTTCCATACAAATTAATTTCCCGGCTGTCCATTAGAATCATGCGGATTTTTCAAACTGTCTACAGGATATTTTGCCTCCATTTGTTTTTTTATGTTTTCACTCCATGCAATCAAAGTATTCTTTTGCGCATCGGTGAGAATGGCATCTTTATGAATCCACGTGTAAGATGACAAAGGCATATCACCTTTATCAATTTGTTTTTTTACTTCTGTAATCTTATCGTATTGACGCCAAATTGGATAAGTTGCAAATTCATTTATATTAAATGAGCGCGTTCCATCTTTAACATGATTTGCGAGAAACCATGCGACAGGCTGAATATTGTTGTACCATGGATAACGTGTGTTATTACTATGGCAATCTTTGCATGCAACAATTAAAATGCTGTCAACATCTGCAGGTACTGCATATAATGTTGAAATATCATTTGGCTGTGCGCCAATATGTATATTCTTTTGCGGCCTGAAAAATTGTATAACAATTAAGATAAATAGCAGAACAAGCAAGAACTTTTTTATCATAATGTTATTGGTTTGAAGCGAGAATATTGCCTTTCATTTCTTTTGGAACCGGCAAGCCCATAAATGTAAGAATTGTTGGCGCCAGGTCTCCAAGTTTTCCCGGCTTAACTTCACCTTTCCATTCTCTATCTATTATAAAAAAAGGAACAGGATTTAATGAATGTTGCGTATTTGGCGAGCCGTCTTCATTTATTTCATGATCTGCATTGCCATGATCTGCAGTTAAGAAAATTGTATAACCATGATTTAGAGCTGCATTAACAACATTTTCAACACATGCATCAACGGTTTCCACAGCTTTTATAACAGCTTCCCAAACGCCGGTATGGCCAACCATATCAGCATTTGCAAAATTCAAACAAATAAAATCTGCTGTTTCATTTTCAATTTCATGAATAAGTTTTTCAGTTACTTCATAAGCACTCATTTCAGGCTTTAAATCATACGTAGCAACTTTTGGCGAAGGCACCATAATCCTGCTTTCGCCATTAAAAGGCGTTTCTCTTCCGCCACTAAAAAAGAAAGTTACGTGCGGATATTTTTCGGTTTCTGCAATACGAATTTGCTTCTTATTATTTTGTTCGATGATCTCACCAAGCGTATTATTTAAATTATCATTTTCAAAAATGATATGTACATCTTTAAATGTTTTATCATACTCCGTCATAGTTGTATAATATAGTTTTAAAGAATGCATTTGCTGTTCAGGAAAATCCTGTTGTGTAAGTGCTGATGTAATTTCACGACAACGGTCTGTTCTAAAATTAAAACAGATAACTGCATCACCATCTTTTATTGTTGCAACAGGTTGTTGCGCTTCATTTAAAATCACAGTTGGTTTAATAAATTCATCGGTAACATTTGCCGCATATGATTGCTCAACCGCAGCTACTGCATCCGTTGCTTTAATGCCTTCGCCTTTTACCAAAGCATCGTAAGCAAGCTTAACACGTTCCCATCTTTTATCGCGGTCCATCGCATAATATCTTCCGCTTACAGTTGCAATTTTTCCAACAGAATTATTCATGCTTTGTTGCAACTCCTTTATAAAACCTAAACCGCTTTTTGGATCTGTATCACGGCCATCAGTAAATGCATGAATATATACTTCGGTTAAACTTTGTGCAGCACAAACATTGCAAATTGCTTCCAAATGTTTTATGTGAGAATGCACGCCACCATTACTTACCAAACCTATTAAATGCAAAGGCTTTTTGTTTTCTTTAGCATATTTAATTGCATTTAGTAAATGTTCGTTTTTTTGAAATTCGCCTTCACTTACCGCAACATTAATGCGCTGTAACTCCTGGTACACAATTCTGCCTGCGCCAAGATTTAAGTGACCAACTTCACTGTTTCCCATTTGTCCTTCAGGCAAACCAACTGCTTCTCCGCAAGTTGTTAAAGTTGTATTTGGATATTGACTGTATAAGCTGCTTACAAAAGGTGTTTTTGCATGTTGAATTGCATCAGATGAAAATACTTTTCCCAAGCCCCATCCATCCATAATTATTAAGATCGTTCTTTTGCCTGTCATAAGGCAAAACTACATTGTTTTCAATTGTATGTTGTTTGATTTTTAGTGGTTCCGGTGAACTACATTTCACAATTGCATAACTAAAGTACTTAAACCATATGATGTATCTTTAGTCTTAAATTCAATATAAAAAAAACAATGAAAAAATTTCTAACCATAATTGGCCTTTTCTTTTCAATTTCGATGTTTGCCCAAAATGGTGATGCCGTTGTAAATGCATTAAAAGAAGCAAGTGTTGCTAAATTCACTAATTATTTCAGCGACAATGTTGATTTAAAATTTCCTCAAAAGGCTGAACTAAAAAATATTAGCAAGGCTGATGCAGCTACTGCGCTTTCTGGTTTTTTCTCATCAAATAATATTAATGGTTTTGATGTAACATCTCAGCGTGAAATGGATAAAACAATGTATATCGCCGGAAAGCTTAAAGGTAATTCACAGAGTTATAATATAACTGTTATGCTTAAGAGCGGATCGGTTATAACAGTGCGCATAAATTAATTTTGATAAAATAGATTTTTAAATGAAGGAATGAATCTCATTCCTTTTTTTATTTGTATTACTCAATACCTTTAATAATGTTTGATGCAGTATCTGTACAACTACATTGTGACAAACAACCAATAAAAATTCATCTTATTTCTACAGGTGGTGTTGCAGTTAAAACAAAATTTAAAGAAAATAAATATGAAGGCTTTCGGGCTTTGATTTCTTTTTTGCTTGATAAAAAATTTACAGAATGGTTGCCGATTTATGTAATGATTGTTGAGCATGCTGAAGGTGTTTTTATAATTGATGCCGGTGAAATTGCTGACGTGCAGAACAAGGATTATTTTAAATCGTCCGGCTTTTTTGCAAACTGGTTTGATACATCGCAGTTTAAATTTTCAGTAAAGCGTGAAGATGAAATTGATAAACAATTGCAAAGGCTTAATATCTTACCAGAAAGCATTAATGCAATTATTTTAACGCACTTACATTTTGATCACACAGATGGAATAAAACATTTCCCCAACACAAAAATTATTGTAAACAAAGATGAATGGCAAAAGCCTTTTGGTGATTTACCCAAATTATACCCTCCATGGTTTAATCCTGAATTGGTTGAACTGGATGAGCAGTTCGATGTTTTTGCAAAAGCAAAATACCTAACCAAATCAAGAGATATAATTCTTGTTGAAACGCCGGGCCATACTTATCATCATTGTTCTGTTTTAATTAAAACAGATGAATGTGTTATATTTTTTGCGGCTGACATTTGCTATTCGCAAGATCAACTTTTACAAAATACATTTCCGGGCAATAATGCAAGCAATAAACTGGCGAAAGAAACTTATGAAACAGTAAAATTATTTGCAGAAAACAAACCGGTTATTTTTATTCCATCACATGATATTACTGCTGCGGGGAGACTAAAAAGCCTGCTGACATTACAATCAGCAGGCTTAAAAAATTATAGTAATTAAAGTAATAGTTATTGATTACCCATTCATACTTGCCAGGAATTCTTCATTGCTTCTCGTTCCGCGCATGCGTTTCAATAATTCAGTCATTGCTTCTTCTGTGTTCATATCATTAATATATAAACGCAGAATATTCATACGCTGCAATACGTCTCTGTCAAGCAATAAATCATCGCGTCTTGTAGAAGAAGTTACTAAATCAATGGCAGGGAAAATACGTTTATTAGAAAGTCTTCTGTCGAGTTGTAATTCCATATTACCGGTTCCTTTAAACTCTTCAAATATCACTTCATCCATTTTACTTCCGGTATCTATTAAAGCTGTTGCAAGAATAGTGAGCGAGCCGCCGTTTTCTATTTTTCTGGCAGCGCCAAAAAATTGTTTTGGCTTTTGCATAGCGTTGGCTTCAACACCACCACTTAACACTTTACCGCTTGAAGGCGCAACCGTATTATGTGCACGTGCAAGACGTGTAATGCTATCAAGCAATATCACAACATCATGGCCACATTCTACCAAACGTTTTGCTTTTTGCAAAGCAATAGTAGAAACCTTTACATGTTTTTCAGC
Source organism: Parafilimonas sp. (assembly GCA_040003735.1). Classification (GTDB taxonomy): domain Bacteria; phylum Bacteroidota; class Bacteroidia; order Chitinophagales; family Chitinophagaceae; genus Parafilimonas. The sequence goes on along the minus strand of JBDUBY010000177.1, from coordinate 8,349 downwards.
AGGTTCATCAAAAGTAGAAGCAATAACTTCAGCTTTTACACTACGCTCCATGTCTGTTACTTCTTCAGGGCGTTCATCAACCAGCACAACCATTAAATAGCATTCAGGATGATTGGAAGCAATAGCATTAGCTACCGCTTTCAGCAACATTGTTTTACCTGTTTTAGGCTGAGATACAATTAGCCCGCGCTGCCCTTTACCAATTGGTGTAAATAAGTCAATTATTCGTGTTGAGTAATCGCTGCCTGTTGTAAACAGATTCAGCTTTTCAAAAGGAAATAGTGGTGTTAGATAATCAAATGGTATGCGGTCTCTAACTTCCTCTGGCCCTTTCGAATTGATAGTTTCAACCTTTAATAAAGCAAAATATTTTTCTCCTTCTTTTGGCGGGCGTACTGCACCAAAAACGGTGTCGCCGGTTTTTAAACCAAACAATTTTATTTGTGAAGGTGAAACATATACATCATCAGGTGAAGAAAGATAATTGTAATCGCTGCTGCGTAAAAAGCCATATCCATCCGGCATCATTTCTAAAACGCCTTCTGCTTGTATAATACCATCAAATTCTATATTAAATGCAGGTTCTTTTCGCCCTGGCTGCTGCCTGGTTGTAACCGGTTCAGGAACATCAGCTTCATCAGGATAAACAATAGGATCATCATCGCCCAATAAACTAAGTAGATTGGCACCTATTTGTGTAAGTGATTCGTCGTTGTCAGTATAATTATCTGCGGACGAACTTATATCAGCATCACCCTGCATATCCTGTGCTTCATTATTTTCATCACCTTCGTCATCCGCAGTTTTTGGTTTTACACGGGCTCGTTTTGGCTTTTCATCCTTTTCTGTTTTTTCCTTTAAAACAGCTTTCGGTTCTTTTAAATGCTTTTCCCTTTTCGGGGCTTCAGTCATTACCTCGGCCTCTTCTGTTGTATTAGAAGTACTTGCCTTCACGGTACGTTTGCGCTTAGGCTTTTCGGCACCATTACCGTTTGCGCCAGGCGCTAAAGCTTGTTTGTCGAGAATCTTATAGATAAGGCCTTGCTTATCAAGTTTGCCGGCGTCATCAATATTAAGGTGCTCAGCAATATCGAGCAGCTCTGGTACCAGCATGTCGTTTAATTGGAGAATGTCGTACATAAAAAATTCTAAGTCCTTTTGGAATATTAATTTCTCAAAACGCTTTTTTTGAAACTGTTTGGAAGAAATTTTTTGGTTAATGAGAAAACAGGCGAGTGTTGATTTTTGCTTGGGATATGTGCTTGTTTCCGATGCAATGTTACATAAAAAATCTAAAACCAAATAAATTTTTAAACCCTTTAACTAACTATTTTATAGCCGCAATAAAATCCGGCTTGTGTAAATGCAAGCCATTTTAAATTGTTTCATCTATATAAAGTTTGCTTTTGTCGCAATGTTTTATAATTCCATAGTTGTTAGCCAATTTCTCTGGTACTTTGATGAAATGAAATTTAGTTTTTTGCATAAGCGTTGGGCGATTGTACTGTTACATATTGTATGTTGGCTAATACTTTTTTCCCTCCCATTTTTATTGCGTACATCTTATAAAAGTGAACATAAAGCGCCGCAACCAGACGATATGGCCTTTCTATACTTTTACTTTGTTGGCAGTTTTGCCTGGGTAATGCTTTTTTATGTAAACGCATATGTTTTCCTGCCATTTTTATTAAAGAGTAAAAAAGTTTTCCATTTTATAGTACTGCAGGTTTTGGCATTGGCAGTTGTATATTTTACACACCTGTTATACTTCAATTTGTTTATAACACATCAGTCTTTTAAAACAGTAAACTTCTTCACGTATAATATCTTTCCTTATTTTTTTATACTTGCCAGCAGTACGGCTTATTGTATGTTGCTTGAAAGGCAGCATAACGCCAAACTTATAAGAGAACGCGAAACTGAGAATTTAAAATCGGAGCTTTTGTTTTTAAGATCGCAGGTTAGTCCGCATTTTATGTTTAATGTATTAAATAATATGGTTGCGCTGGCGCGAAAGAAATCTGACCTGCTTGAACCTTCACTTATAAAGCTTTCATCGCTCATGCGATATATGTTGTATGAAACAGATGAAAAAAAAGTGCCGCTTGAAAAAGAGATCGAATACATTCAAAGTTATATAGATCTGCAGCAACAACGCTTTGGAAAAAATGTACAGATACGCACTGCATTTAATAATATTGATAACGGCAGTGAAATTGAACCCATGCTTTTAATACCTTTTGTTGAAAATGCGTTTAAGCATGGAACCGGCATAATTACAGGCGCACAAATAAATATTGACTTAAAAGAAGACGGAGGTATTTTACAATTCGTGGTAAGTAATAAATATAACGACGTTACCAATGAAAGTAAAGATAAAAATTCCGGTATTGGATTGAATAATGTACAGAGAAGATTAAATCTACTATACGGCAGAAATCATGCTTTATTAATAAATAAAAAAGATAACTGGTTCACCGTTTCACTTCAAATAAATTTACATTAATGCTTAATTGCCTTGCTATAGATGATGAACCGCTTGCGCTGGAATTGCTGGAAGATAACATAAGCAAAGTTCCTTTTTTAAAACTTTCAGCATCGTGCAGCAACCCTATTGAAGCAATGAACATTCTTCAAAACGAAAGTATCGATCTCATCTTTTTAGATATACAAATGCCTGGTTTAACCGGTTTGCAGTTTATCAAAACCATCACCATAAAACCAATGTTCATTCTTATAACCGCGTATGAAAAATATGCGTTGCAAGGTTTCGATCTTGATGTGGTTGATTACCTGGTAAAACCTGTACCGCTGGACAGGTTTATTAAAGCCTGTAATAAAGCGTGGGAACTTCACCAGCTTAAAACAAAAAAAGAAACAGGAACAGAGCCATTACCTTATTTTTTCATCAACGCAGATTACAGTTTGGTAAAAGTTGTATTTGCAGATATTATGTGGATTGAAGGCTTAAAAGATTACCTGAAAATCCATCTTAAAAGCACGTCAAAACCATTGGTGGCGCGCATTACAATGAAATCGATAGAAGAACAATTACCGGCAACTATGTTTCTACGCGTGCAAAAATCTTTTATTATTTCTAAGGAGTATATTACTTCTGTAAGAAAGAATAGTGTTTTTATAAATGATATAGAAATACCTGTTGGCGATATTTATAAAGATGCTGTTGCGGCACTAACAGGGAAACATTAAATTTGCTTAAAATTTAAACAGATGAAATCTCCTAAAACTTTCCTTTTATCCTTATTTGTTATTAGCAGCTTTACTGTATTTTCTCAAACACAAGTGGATGGCATTATTGGCGGTTATATTGATGCGATTGGAGGTCGCGATAAACTAACGCAAATTAATTCTATGACTATTGAAGGTACCGCAGATGTTATGGGAAGTTCGGGCGATTATAAAACGAGTATTTTAAATAATAAAGGTTATAAAATGTCAATGACTTTTAGCGGATCAGATATTACGCAATCAGTTACTGATACAGGCGGATGGGTAATAAATCCATTCATAGGTGCACAAACTGCTACTGTAATGCCCAAGGGACAATATAATAGTTTAAGAGGCAATATTTTTATTCCAACTCCGCTGCTTAATTATGCAAACAATGGTTATGCTGTAAAGTTAACAGGGCAAGATGTGGTTGATGGTAAACCGGTTTATAAAATAGAAGCTACATCAGCAGATAGTGTGATAACTACTTACTATATTGATTCGGCAACACATTTTCTTGATGAAAGAGTAATAAATATTAGCGGCGAACTTACCACCGCAAAATTTTCTGAATATCAAAAAACAGATTTCGGAAATATGATGGCTTTTTCAGAAGATCTTACCACGCCGCAAGGATATCAATTAACTTTTAAAATAAATAAGGTTACAGTAAATGCACCTGTTGATGCTTCTGTTTTTGATATGCCTAAAAATTAATTCAACAATATTGTTTTACCATATTTAATTGCTGCAGAACTAAAGTTTTGCAGCAATTTTTTTTGATTTCATTAACGAAATCGCGGGTACTTATACGGTTTTTCATTAACAGGATTGTATCGTAATAATTCATCTTTCCTTTCGTCGCATCTTTTCATCCGCTTGTCTCATTTGAAAAAATAGCCTTGAGGTGTTCAAATATTTTTGCAGCCAGATTATATAAAAAATATGAAAAAGATTTTTCTTGTTGTTGCTATTTTAATTTCTTCTGTTGCTGTATTTGCGCAAGCACCTGCAGGCATGCAAATGAAAAGTGGAAATCAAAAAGCACCGCAAATAGGGCATGTATATGGTAAACTTATTGATAGTATTGATAAACCTGTTGACCAGGCATCTGTACTTATTCTTGAATCAAAGCTGGATTCATCGAGTAAAAAGAAAAAGGAAATTTTACTAAAGGGTCTAAACTCAAATGGTAATGGTGAATTTAGTTTTGAAAGCCTGCCGTTGTTTACCAATCTTACAATAAAAATATCTGCAGTTGGATTTAAGAATTTTCAGCAAACGGTAATTGTATTGCCAGGTTCAACTGATAAAGATTTAGGTAATATAAAATTACAGCCAGATGTAAATCAATTACAATCTGTAACAGTTACCACAAGTGCGGCTGCACTTAAAATGGACATAGATAAAAAAACATTTAATGTAGATAAGAACATTGTAAGCAGCGGCGGAACTGCTGTTGATGTAATGAAAAATGTTCCATCAGTACAGGTTGATATTGATGGCAACGTAAAGGTTAGAAATGCCACTCCGCAGATTTATGTAGATGGAAGGCCAACCACATTAACACTCGATCAAATTCCCGCCGATGCTATTCAAAGTGTTGAAGTAATTACAAATCCTTCAGCAAAATATGATGCAAGTGGCGGCAATGCCGGTATTTTAAATATTGTTTTAAAGAAGGATAAAAAAACAGGATATAATGGAAACCTTATGGCTGGTGTTGACAGCCGCGGCGGAATTAACGGCGGCGGAAATTTTAGTGCACGCCAGGGTAAAATAAATTTAAGCGCCGCGGTAAATTTCAACCAAAGAAAAGGCCATACCACGGGCTTTACAAACAGAAGTTATTTTGGTGACACATTAACCAACATTTATCAAAACAGTGCAACAAATAACAATGGCTCTTTTGTGTTTGGAAAGTTGGGTATTGATTATTATGTAACAAACAGAACTACTCTTTCTCTTGCCGGTATAAAAGTGCATGGAGAATTTAAACCCGATGATGTAAGCAGCATTACTACTGACAGCATTTTTAATGCGCAAACAAAAACCTTATACAGCGATCGTTTAACAAATGGGTCAAGAACATTTAATGCAAACGGTTTGCAATTTAGTATGGTACATAACTTTCCGAAAGAAGGTGAACAATGGACTGCTGATGGAAATTATTTTGCTGGAAAAAACACGGGTAATTCATTGTACACGAATAATAATTTTGATGAAAATCATAACTACACATACACAAATGCACAGCAACAACTTTCAAGTGGCAATAATAAATTTTTTACAATTCAAACAGATTATGTAAACCCGATTACAAAAACAACAAAGCTTGAAGCAGGTTTAAGAGCGCAAATAAATAAGCTTACAAATAATACAGAATTAGATAACGAGTTTGATGGTGAATTTATAAAACTGCCTGAACAAACCATTAATTATCACAACACAAATAGTGTATATGCAGGTTATGCAACTATTACCAGTGCTATAAAAAACTTTGGATATGAAATTGGTTTACGTGCAGAAAGCAGCGCTTATACAGGTGTTTTAAATGATACAGGAAACTTCAAACACAATTATCCAATCAGTTTATTCCCATCCATATTTTTAAGCCAGAAATTAGGTGGCAAACAAGAGATACAGGCAAATTTTTCACGCAGAATAAACCGTCCTAATTTCTTTCAATTAATTCCATATACTGACAGAACGGACACATTAAATATTACACGTGGTAATCCAGATCTTGTTCCTGAATTCACCAACTCGTTCGAAGTTTCTTACAGCAAAACTTTTCAAAAAAGCAATACATTTCTGGCATCACTATATTACAAACACACCAATAATTTAATAACACGTTTTCTTGATTCGGAATACAATGCAACAACCAAGCAGCCTGAACTTGTAAATACATATATTAATGCAAATTCAAGCTATGCTTATGGGGCTGAACTTACTTCAGTAAATTATATCGCAAAGTGGTGGGATCTTACTGCAAACATTAACGTATACAATTCAAAAATTAATACAGATAATATTACAGGCGCAGGCACTTCGCAGCCTTCACTTGTTAGTTATTTTGGTAAGCTGAATAATAATTTTAAGCTGCCTGCAAATTTCACCATACAACTTTCCGGCAATTATCAAAGCAAAACCAATTTGCCTGTAAGTGGCGGAGGTCAGCAATTTGGTCCACCGCAAAATGCGCAATCATCATCACAAGGTTATATAAAACGATTTTGGTTTACTGATATTGCTATCAAGAAAACGTTTCTTAAAAATAAAGCAGCCGTTACACTTAGTTTCAGCGATATCTTCAGAACAAGAAGCAACGAGCAAATTTCACAAAGCGATTATTTCTACCAGGATTATTATCGCTTAAATAATCCGCAATTGGTGCGGTTAAATTTCTCTTATCATTTTGGTAAGATGGATATAAACTTATTCAAACGTCAAAGCAAAAATAGCGGCCAGGGTTTGCAGGATGCAACACAAATGGGCGGCTCACGATAAATAGTTAAGACAGGTGCAATCGTAAAAGTCACGCGAAAGCGTGGCTTTTTTATTTGCATAAACAAACAAGTATTTATATTCAATAATTATTTTAATAAGAATATTTTTAACTTATACGTTTTTAAGATTGCTGATGCTTAAACTTCTGCTCAACATACGCTGGTGTTTTTTTATAATAGTATTTTTTTTAATACACACACAAACAAAAGCGCAGCTTACCTATAATGAATTAAGCGTGCAATATGATAGCCCGTGGACGTTTAAAAAGCTGCAATTAGTACCTATTCGTTTTAAAGATGCGGGTAATGGCAATGCTGAAAATAAAACCATGTTCAATGGAAACATAATGAGCTTTGATGAAGCTTTGCGCAGGCATAAAATCACTATTAAAGAATTGACTTCAGATGGCGGCGCTGATGTGTCAACACTTGTGGTAAAAAATCATTCGCAGGAAAATATTATGCTTATGAGTGGGGAGATTGTACAGGGCGGAAAACAAGACCGTGCGTTTGGGGAAACAACTATAATTCCATCAGGCAGGCATAAAAATTATATATCTGTTTTTTGTGTAGAAAAAGGAAGATGGGATGATAAAGCAAGGCCTTTTAAACATGCAGGTACGGCAGATGCCGGCGTTCGAAAACAAATTGATGTAACAAAAAGGCAAAGCAAAGTTTGGAAACAAATAGATAACGAGCTCGCAGAAAAAAATAAAAAAAATAAAACCTCCGCCTATCTAAATGCCTACAACGAACCTGCACCCGATGATACATCTTACCTGCGGTTTTTTATAAATAAGATGAAGGAAAGCGATAGCAGTTATGCTGGCTTTATTGCTGTTACAGGCAACAGAATTATTAATGCGGAAATTTTTGGCGGCACCGATTTATGTTTAACGGCATACATTGATAACATAAAAAGTTACGTGCATTCTTTGCAACCTTCCGATGGTGTTCCAGGCAAAACGCATAACGAAATAAAATCCTTCACTGATAAATTTTTACCAGATAAAACTATCCAGAAAAAATATCTTTCTACCAACGGCAGAATATATTATTACAATAGCGAAGTAATTCATCTTGTTGCTTACGATAACACTAACTAATATTTTATTTTTTGGTTACCAGCAACAGAATAAATGGCATCACGGTGCAGCCTGTCCCTAACTTGATTCGGGATTCTCACTTGTTGCAGTATATCTTTATTCAGCATTATGCAACAACATTACGATTACATTATTACAGGTGCAGGTTGTGCAGGTTTAAGTTTATTACAAAGAATGATGAAGCATTCCTGGTTCATCAACAAAAAAATTTTATTAATTGATAAGGCTGAAAAAAATAATAACGACAGAACCTGGTGTTTTTGGGAACAACAACCTGGCGTTTTTGAAGACATAGTTAACCATCGCTGGCAACAAATAGATTTTTACGCTGATGAATTTTCTGCCCGTTTTGATCTGTATCCATATCAATATAAAATGATCCGTGGTATTGATTTGTATTCAACAGTTTTAAACGAAATAAAGAATCATCCAAACATTGAAATAGTTCATGATGATGTGAAAGAAGTTTCAAACAAAGAAAATTTTGCAGTTGTAAAAAC
>JBDUBY010000434.1:0-16826 GCA_040003735.1 Parafilimonas sp. | reverse complement strand
AAAAACCCCGCCTAAGACTAAGCGGGGTTTTTCAACCCTAAACCCTTAAAAAACGAGTTAAAGGTACTAAGTTTATATAAATATGCAATTTTTGATGCATATACTTTCTCCCGCAAGCATTAGCACTTCTTTAGAAAACAGTGCAATTTTAATTTGAAATATTACAATTCGCATCTGCAGAAAATAAATTTTTTGCGTAACCAGTTAGTTACATATATTTGTATCCGAACGGTTACATATTTATATAATGAGAAGAGATGTTTTCCAGGCAATAGCAGATCCTACACGGCGACAAATAATTCATACACTTGTTCAGAAACCGCTTAACCTGAATGCAGTGGCAGAAAATTTTCATATAAGCCGGCCTGCAGTTTCAAAGCATATTAAAATATTGTGTGAATGCGGATTGATAACAATAAAGCAAACCGGCAGAGAGCGCTATTGTGAAATGAATTTTAAATCACTTAGTGAAGTTGCTGACTGGATTGAACAATACCGTGTTTTCTGGACAAAAAAATTAGATGCACTGGAGAACTTTTTAGAAAAAGAAACTATTGTTTCCAAAACAGCCAAACCACGTAAGGCTATTAAAAAATCAAGAAATAAAAAATAATTATGCAAACACAACAGCCATTTGTAATAGAGAGAATTTACGATGCACCTATTGATAAGGTATGGAAAGCTTTAACTAATAAGGAGCAAATGAAACAATGGTATTTTGATATTGCCGATTTCAAACCTGAAGCAGGTTTTGAGTTTACATTTACCGGCGGAAGTAAAGAGAAATCTTATGTTCATTTATGTAAGGTTATTGAAGTAATACCCAACAAAAAATTGAAACATAGCTGGAGTTATAAAGATTATGAAGGCATGAGTTATGTAACCTGGGAATTGTTTGACGAAGGTGCTGCAACGCGTTTAAAATTAACGCATGAAGGCTTGGAAACATTTCCGCAAAACAATCCTGATTTTGCAAAAGAAAGCTTCACAAAAGGATGGACCTACATTACAGGTACATCATTAAAAAACTTTTTGGAAAAAGAAGAATCAGAAGCTTAAAAAATTATTCCATCTTTTTAATTTTTCCTGAGCCGGCAACGTTTTGAGTAATTGAAGCGTTGCCTTTATAATATACATTTCCAACCCCGGCAATATTTATATCAAGCGTGCTGTCTGCAAATAAACGTGCATCACCTGAACCGGCAATGTGAACAGAAGCATTTTCTGCTTTCAAATCTTCCGCATGATAATTGCCGCTTCCTGCAATTTCTATTTTAGAATTCCTTGTTTCACCTGTTAAATAAATATCGCCGGTACCTGAAATATTTGAATGTATTGTTGGTGTGTTTACATCAAAATGCATAGTTCCGGTGCCTGAAATATCAAGATCAAGATGATCTGCGCCGGTAAGTTTGTTGGTGGTTGCAACATCACCGCTTCCACTTAATGAAAATGCTTCTACTTTGTCAGTTGTAATGATAAGTTTTATTTTATTAGATGGTTTCAGATTTACATCATCTTTTGTATAAATATGCAATTCATTGCCATTAATCTCTGTTAGAATATAAGGCAAAAGATTATCATCAGTTTCAATTTTTATAGATCCCGGGCTGCCTTGTGTAACCTGAACATTATAACTGCCCGAACATTTTATTTCTGTAAAAGATCCCAGGCTTCTATCGGAGCTTGTTACATTACCGCTTCCGGTTATTGTTTTTTTTAATGGATTAAAGCAAGATGTAAATGCTGCAACAAAAACAAAAGCAGTTAATAATATTTTCATGGTTTTTTATTGATAAAATTAGCGATAAAAAATTATCAGCAAATTGTTTTGAATTTTGATATTTGATTACACTTCAGGCATCGTTTAAAAACATTTAACTTCGCGAATCTTTTATGACAGATAAAATAATAATTCTTGATTTTGGAAGCCAATACACACAATTAATTGCACGTGCCGTAAGAGAAGCAAATGTTTACTGCGAAATTCTTCCCTTTAATAAATCTTTTGAGATAGATAAAACCATCAAAGGAATTATTTTAAGCGGATCTCCTTTCAGTGTAAATGAAGTTAATTCACCCACCGTTGATATTCCATCATTTATAAAAGAAACACCTGTTTTAGGAATTTGCTATGGTGCTCAACTTACTGTAAAAGAATTTGGTGGCAAGGTTGAAAAATCAAACAAAAGAGAGTTTGGAAGAGCAAAATTGCATAAGCAACAAAATGATATTTTGCTTGAAAATATTGAAGATGATTCGCAGGTTTGGATGAGCCACAGCGATACAATAACAGAACTGCCCTACGGCTTTGAGTTATTGGCAACAACAGCAAGCATTCCGGTAGCTGCATTTAAAAACCTTAAAGGAAAAAACCCTTTATATGGAATACAGTTTCATGCTGAAGTATATCATTCAACCGAAGGAAAAAAAGTAATTAAGAATTTTCTTGTAAATATTTGCGGTTGTAAACAAGATTGGACGCCAGCTTCATTTGTAAACGAAACAGTTGAATCTCTAAAAAAACAAATTGGTGATGCGCATGTAATTATGGCTTTAAGTGGTGGTGTTGATAGCACAGTTGCTGCAACACTTATAAGTAAAGCAATTGGTGAAAGGTTACATGGAATTTTTGTTGATAATGGCGTATTACGTAAAAATGAGTTTGAATCTGTTCTTGAAACGTATAAAAATTTAGGCTTGAATGTAACAGGCATCGATGCTAAAGAAATTTTTTACACTGCTTTAAAAGATAAAACTGATCCTGAAGAAAAGAGAAAAACAATTGGTAAATTATTTATTGATGTTTTTCAGGATGAAGCCTTAAAAATAAAAGAAGCAAAGTTTTTGGGACAAGGAACTATTTATCCTGACGTGATTGAAAGTGTAAGTGTTCATGGCCCATCTCAAACAATAAAATCACATCATAATGTTGGTGGTCTTCCTGAGAAAATGCATCTGTTTTTAGTTGAGCCTTTGCGTTTTTTATTTAAAGATGAAGTAAGAAAAGTAGGATTGGAATTAGAGATCCCGGCTGATATGATAAATCGTCATCCGTTTCCTGGTCCGGGTTTAGCCATCAGAATTTTAAGTGATATAACTGAAGAGAAAGTTAAGTTGCTTCAGCAAGCAGATGATATTTTTATAAGTTCGTTAAAAGAATATAACCTGTACAATAAAGTGTGGCAGGCAGGCGCTATGTTATTACCTGTAAAAAGTGTTGGTGTTATGGGCGATGAACGTACTTATGAATATACAGTAGCATTACGCGCAGTAACTTCTGTTGATGGAATGACGGCAGACTGGGCGCATTTGCCTTATGAATTTCTTGCACATGTTTCAAGTGAAATTATAAATAATATTCGCGGCATTAACCGTGTTGTGTACGATATAAGCAGTAAACCGCCATCAACAATTGAATGGGAATAGGCACTAAATTTGATTTGCCACAACTACTCTATGTATTCTATCAAAAAAAATTTTCTTGTTTATTTTTTTCTTATCGGTTGCATTTATACAAAAGCTGCAGATACAACTCAATTGCCGTTACGCATAGCAGTTTTAATTCCGTTAAACCTTGATTCTGCATTTAATGGAATTGATTATAGTTTAAGCAACACAAGAATTCCTCAATATTTTTTATCAGGACTCGATTTTTACAGCGGTGTAATGATGGCTATTGATTCTTTGCAAAAAGAAAATGCAAATATTGAAGTATGGATTTATGATATGCATAAACAAAATCAAACGCTGCAGCAATTAACCAGCGAATTGCAGACAATGAATTTTTCATTAATCATTGCATCTTTATCGAGCTCATCAGAGCAACAGGCTATTTCTAATTTTTCTGCACAGAATAGCATCCCGGTTATTTCTGCAACTTTTCCTAACGATACTTATTTAAACAGTAATCCTTTTTTTGTAATGATCAACTCTACATGGCAAACACATGTTAATGCTGTGTATGATTATCTTTTAAAATATTATAAAAACAAAAAGATAACATTGTTTACGCGCAAAGGTTATTTGGAAGACAGGATTACGGAAGCTTTGCAAAAGAAAAATGAAAGCCATTTAATTAATTTTTCAACTGTTATTTTAAGCGATGATTTTTCTGATAATGATGTTTTAAAACATTTGGACAGCACGTTGCAAAATATAGTTCTTTGCGGAAGTTTGTATGAGAATTTTGGTAAGTCACTTATTAAAACTTTGAATGATAATGGAGAAACATATCAAACTGTTTTAATTGGAATGCCAACATGGAAGGATATGAGTGGAACAAGCGGCAGCGATGCAAATAATGTACAAATTATTATAACAACGCCTTATAATTATTTTTCAGACCCTAACAATTGTCTTCAAAATATAGAAGATGAGTATAAACAATCGTATAATTCAAGGCCAAGTGATATGGTTTTAAAAGGATATGAAACAATGTATCATTTCACTAAACTATTATTAAAAAACCCGGATAATTTTATAAACAATGTTTCTGATACTTCCTCTACAATTTCAAACAACTATAATTTTCAGCCAATAAGACTCTCTCAAACTTCTTTTATTCCGGATTTTCTTGAGAACAAAAAGATATATTTTATAAGAATTATTAATGGAAAAATTCAGTCAGTTGATTAAAATAAAAAACCCCGCTTCATGCGGGGCTTTTTTAATTCCAAAGTTTTGATCGTCTCTGGTTTCTTGTCCTCATTCGGTGAATGTTCCAGAGATCAGCAGCGCTGAATATATTTTTATTTTCGTTCTCTTTTTCAACGTTAATATCGGCTGCTACTGTTTCTTTTACTTCTCTTACAAGTGTGTTTAATTCTTCCTTGTCAAGATAAACTTTTGAATTGTTTAATTCCTGTTTCATAATTGTTCTTTTTAATCTAAAAAACTCTTTATATAACAGGCAAAAGTTAGATGTGAAAAGCAGTGTTAATGCGTTTTCGCCAGTTTAAGAAATATATATTTCATTTTGGCGCTGCAAAGATATAGATTCTATGTGTATAAATTACACTTTAATTCTAAAAGAAATGCTAATATATAAGCGGTTATATAATTTATGTAAGTGCTTATATAATATTTTATAAAGCTATTTTCGCTAATCAAGGCGGTTATTAATAACGCCTTCAATTTTTCTAAAAAGATGATAAGGTTTATAAATGCGCCAATCAGGTATATTCATTAATTCAATGAAGCGGTCAATTTTTTTTCGATGAAAATCATATTGAGTTGCGTCACTCATATTTAATGCAATAACCCATCCATGAGATTCTTCATTTTCTTCAAACCATTCCTGGTAATAATCCCTGTCACCGCTATGAAAATTCAGCACATTTTCTGTAATCAGAATAAATTTATTAATTCCATTGCTCATCATCAAATCAATCACATCTCTTTTTAAAGTCATTATATCATTTTCAATTGCGTCATTCCATTCACCAATCATTTCAATAATTGCATAACCTAATTCGTAATCTGTATAAATGATTTTTAAGTAAAGTGTTCTGCTGCCAAATTCATCCCATTGCGGATGGATATAATAATTATAAACTGCTTGCGAGTATTCAAACTCGCTGTACACACGACCAAAAAATGGCGATTTTGGATCTTCTTCTGAAACATATAAATGTCTCCAGTTATAAAATGGTTCTATTTCATGCATATCAACTCTGCCCGATTTCTTTAATGTTTTTTTTAACTGCTGAAGTTTCAGTTACCCATTGTAAAGCTAATTTCAATTGCTGTGCCATAGTAAGATTTGTATTGTCCAAAACAATTGCATCTCTTGCTTTTCTTAACGGACTTATCTCGCGGTTACTATCAATATAATCGCGCATTTCTAGGTTTTGTTTTACTTCTTCAATAGTGATTTCCGGGTTCTTTTCAAACAGTTCTTTAAACCTTCTTTCAACACGCACTTTAATATCAGCAGTCATAAAAATTTTAAGTTCAGCCAGCGGAAAAACAGTTGTGCCTATATCTCTTCCATCCATTACAACACCTTTATTCTTACCAATAATTTGTTGCTGCATTACAGCAAATTCCCGTATCTCTTTTATGGCTGCTACATTACTAACCTTTTCATTAATGATCATTTCGCGAATAAGCAATTCAACATTTTCATCATTTAAAAAAATATGGCTTTTTCCTGCATCAACATCAAATGCAAACGAAAGATGAATATTATTTAATGCTTTTTTTATTTGATTGTGATTTGATAACTGGATTGAATTGCGCAAAAAATAAAGCGTTATTGCACGATACATTGCGCCGCTATCAGCATATATATAATGCAGCTCTTTTGCTAACTGCTTTGCAAGCGTACTTTTTCCGCATGAAGAATATCCATCAATTGCAATTATGATTTTTTGCATCAGGCAAAGCTGAGAAAAAATCTGTAAAAGAAAATTTGGTTTATTGATTTACCACTTCAACACCGGGATGTTTTGATGCATCAAAAATAAACTGGCTGTCATCAAAGGAATTATTTAAAGAAACGTTGCTGAAGTTTATTTCTAAAATAGCATTTGTTTTATCGGTAACTACAGCTTTTGTTATAAGATTAGTTGATTTACTTATATAAAGAATTACTAGTTTAAAATTTTTGCGTTTATCAACAGGCGTTAATTGTACCTGGTAATTTATTGATGACGAAATTAATTTTGTATCGAAATCTTTTTTATCAAACCCTGTTATTATTTGCTCTGGAGATAATTCATCATCATCATTATCCGCTTTTGCAACAGTAACTTCATTTTGCCCGTCGTAATTCCAAACCTGCGTACCATTGCTGAATATTTCGTTCTGATCTTGTTTGATATAATATTTTGAACCTTTTATTTTTAAAACTCCCTTCGATGAAGATAATTGGTGACCTAACTTATTTTTTTGTGTTAATGAGAAGCTAACGCTTATTCCTTTTGCAGATTGCACTTTGCTTGCTGCCTTATCTAAAATGGCTTGCGCATTTGTATCACTTTGAGATTGAGCGGAAAAAAGGAAAATATGTAGAAGTATTATTAAGCTTAAGGTATGTTTCATTAAAAATAATTTATTACAAAGTTCGACATTAGAAAAGTACAAGTGTTTATTTACCAGCGCTCGATTACGTGCTTTACAGCAGATTTTTGTTTTTATTAACTCGTTAACTGTTATTACTGCGTCTTGTGTAGCTAATTTGCCCGAATAAATTATCTTTGCACGTTTTATGAAATTTTTACCCGGGATTTTGTTGAGTTTTTTATTACTTTCTTCTTGTGCTTCCAAGTTTGGACAAGTACTAAAGAGTAAGGATAAAGAATATAAATTAAAGATGGCAGAACAATATTTTGCAAATAAAGATTACGATAAAGCGCAACAGCTTTATACTGATCTGTTGCCATTGTATAAAGGCGATCCAAGGTTTGAGGATATTTATTATAAATACGCATACACATCTTATTATCAAAAAGATTATGAGAATGCAGAAAATCTTTTCAAAACTTATGGAGAGAATTTTCCAAACAGCGTTAAAGTAGAAGAAACTGAATTTATGCGTTGTATGGCTTATTATAAGCAATCTCCAAAAGTTGATCTTGATCAAACCAATACTGTAAAAACAATGGCTTTGTTGCAGGCATTCATCAATACACATCCTGATTCTAAAAGAATTACTGACGCGAATGATATAATTGATATTTGCAGAAAAAAGCTTGAATTAAAAGAATTCAATAATGCCCAATTGTATTATAATTTGGGATTTTATAAATCAGCCGGCGTTGCTTTCTCTGTTTTAATTGATGATTTTCCTGATTCTGATAACAGTGATTCATATGCACTGAACTCAATAAAATCATATTATAAATATGCAGAAATGAGTGTGGTTGATAAACAACAGGAAAGATTTGAGAAAGTGGTTAATGATGTAAATGATTTTGAACAACGGTTTCCAGGCAGTAAATTGCTGGCAGATGTGGATACCTATAAAACACATGCCGAGGATTATTTAAAAAAACTTCAAACACAAAATAATGAGCAAATTAAGGCGACAACTCAGCGCTAATACGCTGAATACCATCGAGACAAAAAACCTGATGGACATAAAGTCAAGAACTGGCAACTTGTATGAATCTATTGCTATTATTGGCAAAAGAGCAAACCAGATAAATATTGCAATAAAAGAAGAATTGCACAACAAGCTGGAAGAATTTGCAAGCCATACAGATAGCCTTGAAGAGATTCATGAAAACAAAGAGCAGATAGAAATTTCTAAGGCGTATGAAAAAATGCCTAACCCGGCAATACTTGCTACGCAGGAATTTCTTGAAGAAAAGATTTATTATAGAATGAATGACGATGATCTTTTCCGTTAGTCTTTTGTAAATTGTATTTTTAATCCTTCCCGATTTTTTTGGGAGGGATTTTTTATCTTATACAATGTTGAAGGGTAAGAAAATATTATTAGGAATAACCGCCAGTATCGCAGCATATAAATCTATTTTGCTCGTAAGATTGCTGGTAAAAGAAGGCGCAGAAGTAAAAGTAATTATCACGCCTGCTGCAAAAGATTTTGTTTCTCCACTTGTACTTTCAACCTTAACCAATAACAAAGTATTGGTTGATATTTCAGAAGAAAATAGTTGGGCAAACCATGTAATTCTTGGTCGTTGGGCAAATGTTATGCTGATCGCCCCGTTAAGTTGCAATACGCTTGCAAAGATGGTGCATGGTTTATGTGATAACCTTTTGCTTGCAGTATATCTTTCATCAACCCAACCTGTTGTAATTGCGCCGGCAATGGATGAAGACATGTGGCATCATCCATCAACTAAAAAAAATATTTCAACTTTAAAAGAGTACGGAAATATTTTAATTGATGTAACAAGCGGTGAACTTGCAAGTGGTTTATTTGGAGAAGGCAGAATGGCTGAACCTGAGGATATTGTTTCTTTTTTGCATGAAAGTTTTTTTAGAGAAGATGTATTAAAAAATAAAAAAGCACTTGTAACAGCCGGCCCCACATACGAACCATTGGATCCTGTTCGTTTTGTTGGTAACCATTCATCAGGCAAAATGGGTTTTGCACTTGCTGAAACTTTGTATGAAAAAGGCGCAGAAGTAACAATAGTAAGTGGCCCGGTTCATCAAAAAAAAAAATATAAAGGCATAAATATTATTAAGGTTGAAACTGCTGAAGAAATGTATAACGCCTGTTTATCATTGCATCGTGAAATGGATATTGAGATAATGGCTGCCGCAGTTGCTGATTATAAACCTTTAGAAGTAGCATCTGAAAAAATTAAAAAAAATAACACAGAATTTACGCTGAAGCTTACAAAAACAAAAGATATTCTTACAACATTAGGAGCTCAAAAAAAACAAGGCCAGTTTTTAGCGGGTTTTGCATTGGAAACAAATAATGAAAAAGAAAATGCACTTAATAAGTTAAAAGCAAAAAATGCAGACATGATTATTTTAAATTCGTTGAAAGATAAAAACGCAGGTTTTGGTTTTAATACAAATAAAGTGTCTATGTTTTTTAAGGATGGAACTATGATAGAATCGGAGCTTGCAACAAAAAAAGAAATTGCAAATAAAATTGTTGAACTTATCATTCAAAAAATGCATGCATAAGATTTTTTTATTTTTTATAATCGCACTTTCCGTTGCGCAACTTAACGCACAGGAGTTGCAGGCAAAAGTTACAGTATTTGCGCAACAGGTTGGCGCCAACGTTGATAAAACCGTTTTTACAAACCTTCAAAATCAGCTTACTACATTTATCAATAACCGTAAATGGACAAGTGATGTTTTTCAGCCGCAGGAGAAAATTCGTTGCAGTTTTATTCTTACCATAAATAGTGTTGATGCAGATAATGTTTTTCAGGCATCGCTTGCAATACAGGCTGCAAGGCCGGTATATGATGCTTCCTATCAAACAGCATTAGTCAATTACCAGGATGGTGATGTGCAGTTTAAATATGTACAATTTCAACAGCTTGATTTTAATGAAAACCGTGTTCAGGGCACTGATGCATTAACTGCAAATCTCACCGCAATATTTGCTTATTATATTGATATGATTCTTGGTTTTGATTACGATTCTTTTTCACCAAAAGGCGGTGATGCTTACTTTCAAAAAGCTCAAAACGTTGTAAATAATGCACCCGAAGCAAAAGGTATAAGCGGATGGAAATCTTTTGACGGCCAAAGAAACCGTTACTGGCTTGCAGAGAATATGACGAATGCAAAATATAATGATGTGCATGATGTTATTTACAGTTATTACCGCGATGGATTAGATAAAATGTATGCTGATGCTGAAACTGCACGCTCAAGCGTTCTTGATGCATTATCATCCTTAAAAGATTTTAACCAGGAAAACCCAAATACTATGATTGCCCAATTTTTGGTGCAGGGAAAGGCCCAGGAATATATTGGCGTTTTTAAAAACGGGGATCCGCAAAGCCGTGCACAGGCTTCACAAATTTTATCTACAATTGACGTTTCCAACGCAAGCCTTTACAAACAGGAAATGAAATGAAGAAATGTTTTTTGTTTGTTATAATGTTTTGTGTTTTTGCTGCATGTACATCAGAAGACAAAAAAATTCCAAAAGATATTTTGCCATTAAATAAGATGAAATTAATTGTGTGGGATATGACGCAAGCCGGGGAATATGCAATGTATTTGCAGGATAAAGACACAACCAAAAAAAAGTATACAACCGTATATTTAACCGAGGTGCTTAAATTATACAAGATCAACAAAGATGACTTTTTCAAAAGCTTTAAATATTATCAATCTCATCCAATTTTAAACCAGCAGTTGTTTGATTCTGTAAGTGCTTATGCGCAAAGGCAAAGAACAAACATGTATAAGCATCAATACAAATAATGTTTCATTCTTTAGGTTTTCTTTAAGCAATAACAAATAAGCGTCACCGTTTTCACAAGGTCAATTGAAATATCAAAATCAAAAAAATAATGCTATGCAAAAAATCATTTTGTCTTTGTGTTTAGTATTAAGCTTATCGGCGGCAGTTTCAGCACAATCATTACATATCGGCGCAAAGCTTGGTGCTAATCTTGGAAAGATCGATGGCGAATCTTTTAAGCAAGAATATAATCTTAGTTATTTAATTGGTGCCTATGTTGATTTGGGAATTGGCAAAAATTGGGGCATAGAACCTGAATTGTTGTTCAACCAAACAACAGCTACACTCGATTCAAACGGTTTCAAATCTCTCTATCAAGGCGCACCTGCAAGAATTGGAAAAGCGCATTTTAATTACTTAAGTGTTCCGATTTTATTGAACTTAAACGCAGGCAAATTGCTTACTTTGCAGGTAGGGCCACAGTTTAGCGTTCTATTGAACAAAGACGATAAACTTACAACCAATGTTGGCAATGCTGTTAAAAGCGGTGATCTTGCTGCGGTGCTTGGCGCAAGAATAAATGTTGGTGCGCTGAATGTATTTGGCCGCTATAATATTGGCTTGAGTAAAATTAATGATGTTGGCGATCAACAAAAATGGAAAAATGAAGCCATTCAGTTAGGAATCGGCTTAAGAATTTTATAGATATATATTTTGTATTGCAAAAAGCATTGCACATTGTGTGATGCTTTTTTATTTATGATAATTTAATGCAGGTTAATTTTGTTGTATGAATAAAGCTGTGAAGCTGGTTGAATGTCCGCGTGATGCAATGCAGGGATGGCATAATTAATTCCAACACAAAAAAAAAATTACGCCGCCAACGCCTTTGCTGGTGTTCTTCACCAGCAAATCTTTTAAGTTAGCCTATGTCTTTCAACAACTACTATCCTGATTTTTACACTGCTACCATATTAGAATGGAAACAATTATTAAAGCCGGATAAGTTTAAAGACATTATTATCAGCAGCCTTAAATTTCTTGCAGAAAACAAGCGCACAATACTGTATGGCTTTGTAATAATGAGTAATCATGTTCACCTGATATGGCAAACAGATGATGCTTTTAAACCAGCAGAAGTGCAACAATCTTTTATGAAATATACGGCACAAATGATATTAAAAGAATTAAGGAATAATCATCCTGAAGTGCTTAAACATTTTAAGGTTGATGCGAAAGATAGAACGTATCAGATTTGGGAAAGAAACCCTTTAAGTGTTTCACTGTTTAACCGCGCTGTTTTTTTGCAGAAACTTAATTATATGCATAAAAATTCTGAGCGTGCGGATTGTGTATATTGCCGGAAGTATATAAATATTCATCCGCATCTTTTTATTATAATGAAGACAAACAATAGAATTTTTTAATACACTACGAAGGATAGAACTTGTTGGTGAATTCTCGGTCAGCCTCAAGAACACCAACAAGGGCGAAACAATATTTCATTTCAAGAGGTTTTAGAAACTAAATTTAGTAATTTTTTCAAAACCTGGAATTACTTCCGCAATACATTTTACATGGAAAGATGGGCAGTGGAACTGTTCCGGAGCCTGTTTTTAATTGAAAATGGGTAGTGGAAGACTTCCACAAGGCATTTCACCTGGAAAAATGCACGGCGGACGACTTCCGGAAGGCATTTGTAGTGGAAAAGTGTGTAGGGGAAGTGTTCCGGAGGTAGTTTGAAGTGAAAAAGTGCGTAGTGGGCAGTTCGTGAAAGAATAATAGTTACTTTCAACACTTAAACCGTTCACTCATGAAAACTGCTTTTACACTTTTTATTATTTGCTTTTTTGTTTATTCATCTTCTGCACAACCGGGAACGCTTGATAGCAGTTTTGGTGCAAACGGAAAAGTAACTACTTTTAATTCATCAGGTTATTTTTTCCCTTATGATGCTGCTATACAGCAGGATGGAAAGCTGCTTTTTGCCGGTGCTGGCAGTCTTACAGTTGATAATGGCATTACCGGCGGCATGTTCGCCTTACGCTATAACGCAGATGGAAAAATAGACAGTAGTTTTGGAATCAATGGAAGAACCGAACATGATTTTAAAAACTTTTACAATACAAACTTTAATCCTCTTACAATTCAAAAGGATAAAAAAATTGTGTTGGCAGGTTCTGGTGCAGATAACCCTTTTAAAGATATTAGTTATGATTCTGTTTTATTAACCAGGTTAAAACCAGATGGTAGCCTTGATTCATCTTTTGGTATTAACGGGGAAGTTATTACAAGTGTTAAAAATAAAAACGATGGTCCTTTAATAAGAGATGTTATTGTACAAGCGGATGGGAAAATCCTGGTAGCTGGATCAAGAGGTCCGGATTTTTTAATTCTACGATACACACCTGAAGGAAAGTTAGATATGTCTTTTGGCGGAACTGGATTTATTTACACTGATTTTACGCAAGGCATTGCATACATAACTGCAATTACTTTACAGCCAGATGGTAAAATAATAGCCGCCGGTAAAGCTGGCGAATGGGCTGCGCTGGCACGTTACCTGCCAGATGGTACACTTGATGAAAGCTTTGGCAAAACGGCAAAGCACTTGAAACATTTAATGCTGATTTTCCATATTTTACTTCAGTAATTTTAAATAAAGACGGAAGCATACTAACAGCAGGTGTTTTAGGTGGTTTTGAAAGCAGCATGCTGGTAGCAAAATTTACTACCGAAGGCAAATTAGATAACAGCTTTAGTACAGACGGCAGCATACTTTTAAATACGGAAAGCCTGCAATCAAAAGCTGTAAATATTGTATTGCAGGATGATAATAAAATTATTGTAACCGGTTCTGCTTTCGATAACCTTAAAATCAATAAAGAAGTATTGGTTTTATGGCGGCTTATTGACAACGGAACGATAGATTCTACCTTTGGCAGCAACGGGCAAACTACAACAGATTTTGGAAAAGAATATGGGGAACAACCTTTTGCCAGCTTTTTATACAACGGAAAAATTATTACTTCCGGCGTAACAGGTAATTCAATTGATGGTAAAATTGCAACTTTACTTGCCCGCTACAATAATGATGACTTATCAAAAAAACAAATCATCATCACCAAAATAAAACGCTGGCTGCAACACCATAACGGTTTTACATGGGAGAACAATAATAACGTAAACAGCTATGGTGTACAACGCAGTTATGATGGCATTCACTTTAGTTCTCTAACAAAAATAAATGCAGGCAACTCTTCAAACACTTATGCTGATCCATCACCATTAACCGGCAACAATTATTACCGTTTACAAACAACAAGTACAAACGGCGCAGTGAATTATTCTAATGTTTTAGCAGTAACCGCAGATGAAGATGTTATTAAAATTTCTCCCAATCCTGCAACAAATAATTTGCAGATACAAGGTTTATTATCATCAAACAAAGTAAAACTTACGGTGGTAGATTTCAGCGGAAACACGAAACTTAAAGCTGTTCCCACAAATAATTCTTACAACTTAAATATTGCTGCTCTTAAACCCGGCAATTATTTATTAAAGATTGAAATGAATGGTGAAGTTATTACGAAGAAGTTTGTGAAAGAATAAAATGTAAACCGCAACTTATACATCACAATAAAAAAACTGTTTCATTTTTTGAAGCAGTTTTTTATTTAAAAAACCTTTAATTCAAAACTAAGCCTGTGCCGTTAATTTTGTTGAATGAACAATTCTGTTAAGCTGGTTGAATGTCCGCGTGATGCAATGCAGGGCTGGCATAATCTTATTCCAACAAACAAGAAAATAGAATACATCAACAGCTTATTAAAGGTTGGTTTCGATACAATAGATTTCGGAAGTTTTGTTTCGCCAAAAGCTATTGCGCAAATGGCAGACACAAAAGAGGTAATTGGTAATTTGGAATTAAGGAATACAAACACAAAATTACTGGCAATTGTTGCCAACGAAAGAGGCGCAAAAGAAGCAATGGAGTTTGATGCAATAACTTATTTAGGTTTTCCATTTTCAATTTCAGAAACCTTTCAGCAAAGAAATACAAACAGCAGTATTGCAGAAAGTTTGCAACGTGTTGAAGCCATTCAAAACCTTTGCATTCAACATAACAAAATACTCGTGTTGTATTTAAGTATGGCGTTTGGTAATCCTTACGGCGATGAATATACTGCAGCAGTTTTATTGCATTGGGCAGATGAAATGGCAAGCCGTGGTATTAAAATTATTTCACTGGCAGATACAGTTGGCATTGCAACGCCGCAACAAATTGCTGTTGCCTGTAAAACATTAATTAATAAATATCCATTAATAGAATTTGGCGTGCATTTGCATTCATCTTTACAAAACAGGGAGGAAAAAACAGGTGCTGCTTACAATGCAGGTTGTTTAAGATTTGATGGCGCACTAAAAGGTATTGGCGGTTGCCCGATGGCGCAGGATGAATTGATTGGAAATATGGATACTATTTTTATGGCTGAATATTTTAAACAAAAAAATTGTGCAGTTAATCTTAATGAAGAAGCTTTGCAGGAAAGCATAAAAATTGCCAACGAAATCTTTATTTAAGCTATGCAGTTTTTTACCACGATAAACATTAAAGCTTTAGAAACCTCTATAACTTACAGGCACAAAATTCTTTTAACCGGTTCCTGCTTTACAGAACATATCGGCAATTTTTTATCAGATCATAAGTTCAATGTGCTGCAAAATCCTAATGGAATTTTGTTTGATCCTTTAAGCGTTTCTTCAAGTCTGCTATCATACATTCAACCTAAAAAATATACAGCAGAAGATTTATTTTATCTGAATGAAAGCTGGAACAGCTGGCAATATCATAGCCGCTTTTCTAATCCTGATAAAAATGAATGTTTAAACAACATTAATAAAAGCCAGCAAGAAGCGCATGAATTTTTAAAAAATGCAGATTGGTTGATAATAACATTGGGTTCTTCCTTCACATACAAACTTGCTGATAACTTTCAGCCAGTTGCAAACTGTCATAAAGCGCCGGCACAAAAGTTTAATAAGCATCTAAATTCAATTGAAGAAATTGTAACTGCTTTTGATAGTGCAATTCATCAATTATTTCATTTTAATAATAAGCTTAAAATAATTTTTACCATAAGCCCCGTAAGGCATTTAAGAGATGGTGTAGTTGATAATAACCGCAGCAAGGCAAGGTTAATTGAAACTGTTCATCATCTAGTAAACAAGTTTGATAAGCTCTATTATTTTCCTGCATATGAACTGGTGATTGATGTATTAAGAGATTACCGTTTTTATGATGTTGACCTTGCACATCCAAATTATGCAGCTACACAATTTGTGTTAGAAAAGTTTTCAGAATTTGGTTTTGATCAACCAACAAAAGAATTACTTGAGGAAATTAAAAAGATAGTGATCGCAAAAAAGCATAAGCCTTTCAACGCTGTATCATCTTTACATAAAAAATTCCTTCAACAACATTTTGAAAAAACAAAACAAATTTTAGATGCACATCCGTATTTAAAACTGGAAGAAGAATTAAAATATTTTTCGGAAACTATGCAGGCTTAGCGCTGCTTTGAAAGGCTGTGCGTATCATTCCGCAAACATCGGTATCAATCATTTTTTCAGCCAGCGATAGCATATTGCAAAAAGCAATGTCATTACTTATTCCGTGGCCAATAATAACGGGTTTTGCAACACCAAGCACTGGTGTGCCACCATAATTTTCATAAGCAAAACGGTGCATAAACTCATCGTTATGTAAGTTGCGGCTTTGTGCAACATCATAAACGGATTCTCCTAATTTAAGCACAACATTACCTGTAAAGCCATCGCAAACAGTAACGTCAGCCCCTACATTAAAAATATCCCTGCCTTCTATATTTCCTATAAAATTAATTTGCTTATTTGCTTTGAGTAACGGATAAGCTTCTTTGCACAAAGCATTTCCTTTGCCTTC
>JBDUBY010000140.1:0-4969 GCA_040003735.1 Parafilimonas sp. | reverse complement strand
GATGATGATATAAAGAATGTTTATCAACCGCCATTGAAACAACACTTGAAACCATGCCGGCAAGCATTAAATGAAAAACAAGATTATTTTTATCAGTCATTTCAAGCACAAGAATAGCGCATGTAAATGGCGAACGGGTAACGCCTGTAAGAAAGGCAACCATGCCGCAAAGAATAAGCACATTTGCATCGCTGGAATTTAAATGAAACCACCCGGCTACAAATGAGCCTATGCTTGCACCCGCACTTAACGCAGGCGCAAATATGCCACCCGCACTGCCGGCAGTAAATGAAATGGCAGAGCCAATAATTCTAAGCAATGGCATATACCAGGTTGTATATTTATCTGAACTGAATAATGCGGTTGTCATTAAGTTTCTTCCGGAACCCATTGCGTTTTCATTTATAAAAAATGCAAAGCTGGCAATAATTAATGCGCTTACACATAAGAACAATATGTGCTGATATTTAAATTTAAATGTTGATTTCCATTTTTGTATTGATAAGATAGCGCGGCTCATATAACTGGCACCAAGCCCGGATAGTATAGAGACAAAAATCACTGCTAAAAATATCCACCAGGAAAGCTGATTTATTTGCGGATAACCAAGATAAAGATATGTGCCTAAAAAACCCTGCGCCGTTAACCCGGCAATTATTACAGCCGTAAAAATTGCTGTTTTAAAATAACTGAGATGCGTTTTTGTTAGCTCTTCAATTGCAAAAACAATTCCGCCAAGCGGTGTATTAAAAGCTGCGGCTAACCCTGCAGCAGCGCCGGTCATAATCATATTTTTTTTTGAAACTTTCGGCCACCAATCTGGAAGCCATTCATTAACTTTTCTAAATATGGAGCCGGCAATTTGTATTGTTGGCCCTTCTCTTCCTATTAGCGCGCCGCCCAATACCGCGATTAAAGAAGTAATAACTTTTACAATTATTATAGGAATGCTTAGCAGCTTTCTGATTTTATTATTGTGTTTTGGTGTCGCAATTTCAATAGCTGCCATTACCTGCGGAATGCCACTACCTTTTGCATACGGTGCAAATTTTGTAACGATTAACCATGATACTATAAAGCACACTGGCGCTACTAGAAAAAACAACCAATTATTGCTGTGAAATATGACTGTTCTTAATTGTTCTGTCCAGGCAAAAAGCTTTGTATAACCAACGGCAATCAACCCTGTTAATGCGGAACCGATCCAAAAAGGTATAGCCTGTAATAAATTTAATTTTATCCTTTCATTTCTAATTGTATCAAAAGAGCTTTTTAATCTTATTCTGGTAAGCAGGTAAAATCTTTTAAAAAATCTATACATTAAATTTATTGCAGTTTAACGATGAGAAGAATTTAGTGCGCGCCGCAAATTTAACGATTGCATGTTTTCATACTTATAATATAATCAAAAATTGATGCACATACATTTAATTTCGCGCATTATCATATAATTATTTCATACAAAACCTTATTTAATAATCATGGCACTTATAATACTTGGCTTAATTATAATTTTCGCTGCAAGGTTTTTTACGCAAAACCCGGTTACGCAACGCTTTACAAATCCTGCACGCATTGTTGGTTTAATTGTAGTAATGCTTGGTGTTCTTACATCATGCATTGTACAAATTGAGGCAGGAGAAATAGGCGTGCAAAAATTATTCGGGAAAATACAAAACAATGTTTTGTATAGCGGCCTGCATTTTATAAATCCTTTGGTTGAAGTGGAGCACATAAACATTCAAACCCAAAATTATACCATGAGTGGCGTAACAGATGAAGGCACCAAAGCAGGTGATGATGCCATTAAAGTTTTAAGTGCTGATGGTCTTGAAGTAACGATTGATCTATCAGTTCTATATCATGTTGTTCCCAACGATGCGCCACGCTTATTGCAACAAACAGGTTTGGATTATGAAGATAAAATTGTGCGCCCGGTTACACGAACACGCATAAGAGATAATGCGGTTTATTACGATGCTGTCTCTTTGTATTCTACCAAGCGCGATGAATTTCAGCAACGCATTTACAAAACCATCGAGAAAGATTTTAGCGATCGCGGCTTGCTGCTGGAAAGTTTGCTAATACGCAACATTACTTTGCCACAAAGCGTAAAGCAATCCATTGAGCAAAAGATAAGTGCAGAACAGGATGCGCAAAAAATGCAGTTTGTGTTGCAAAAAGAACAGCAGGAGGCACAACGTAAGCGAATAGAAGCGCAAGGTATTGCAGATTATCAAACCATCATCAGCCAAAGCTTAACAGATAAGCAGTTGCAATACGAAAGTATAAAGGCGCAACTTGCCATTGCACAATCGCCCAACACAAAAATTATTGTAATGGGTAAAGGCAATACACCGCTTATTATGGATACACAAAAATGATTTGAATATTTTTGCAGCTAAATAATGTAAAATGATACAAGTTGAATTAGAAAGAGTACACGGAGATTATGGTTTTGAATTAAAAGATGCATACGGGCAATCAATAAAGATTGACAATAGTACTGAACATGGTGGTGATAATTTTGGTGTGCGTCCGATGCAACTATTATTGATGGCGCTGGCAGGTTGCAGCGGAATGGATGTAATATCAATTCTGAAAAAGCAAAGGCAAAATGTTACTGATTATAAAACAATAGTTCGCGGTGAAAGAGAAGCAAGTGTTGAACCTTCCGTTTGGAAATACGTTGAATTGGAGTTTATAATTTATGGTGATGTTGATGAAAGCAAAGCACAACGGGCAGTTGAATTATCGATCACTAAATATTGTTCTGTTGCAGAAACATTGAGAAGAGCAGGCGCTGAAATAAAATGGAGCGTACAAGTACAGAAGACTGTAGATGCTAAATGATATGCAGTACAAGTGAGTGACACAACCGTGCTTAATAAAAGTACAAAAGCCGATAACATAAAAATATTTTGAAAGCAACAACTACCAATAATGAATAATACAACCAAGAATAAACTTAACCCGATAACTGAAGCGATAAGAATACAAATTCCGCGAACAGATGAAATGGAACATTCAACGCCGATGTATTTAACCAGCAGTTTTATGTTTGATGAAGCTGAAACGATGCGGGCTGCTTTTGCGGATGAAAATAAAGAAAATATTTATAGTCGCTTTAGTAACCCGAATGTAGATGAGTTTGTAAAAAAAATGTGTGCACTTGAAGGTGCCGAAGCTGGTTTTGCAACAGCAAGCGGAATGGCAGCCGTGTTCGCATCAATATTTGCGTTATTGAAACAGGGCGATCATTTAATATGCTGCAGTTCTGTGTTTGGAAGTACGCATACAATGGTTACAAAGTTTCTTCCGCGTTATGGAATTGAAACAACATTGGTTGCAGCGAATGATGATGCCGCCTGGGAAAAAGCAGTAAAGCCAAATAGTAAAATGGTTTTTATTGAAACACCAACCAATCCGCAACTTGAAATTATAGATTTGGAATGGGCTGGAAATTTTTCGAAAAAACATAATTTAATATTGAACGTTGATAATTGTTTTGCTACACCGCTGTTACAAAAGCCAATTGATTATGGTGCTGATTTGGTTGTTCATTCGGCAACAAAATGGATTGATGGACAAGGCAGAGTTTTAGGCGGTGTTGTTGTTGGCAAAAAAGATTTAATAAAAAATATTTATTTATTCAGCAGGAATACAGGCCCTTCTTTATCTGCTTTTAATGCGTGGGTTTTAAGCAAAAGTTTAGAAACGCTTGATGTGCGTTTACAACGTCATTGCGAAAATGCAATTAAAGTTGCAGAAGCATTGAAACAACATAAAAATGTTGAATCAGTTAAATATCCTTTTTTGGAAAATCATCCGCAGTATGCAATTGCAAAAAAACAAATGAAAGCAGGCGGTGGCATTGTTTGTTTTGAAGTGAAAGGCGGCATTGAAAGCGGCAGAAATTTTTTAAATAAATTAAAACTACTTTCAATGACGGCGAATTTGGGTGATACAAGAAGCATTGCATCGCATCCTGCAAGCACAACACACTCTAAACTTACAGAAGAAGAAAGATTAAGTGTTGGAATAACACCAGGCTTAATAAGAATTTCTGTTGGGCTTGAATACGCCGATGATATTATTAATGATTTAAACCAGGCATTGGATTAATGTCTACAATTATTCCACCATACTTAGAACAAGGCGATACATTTGGAATGATTTGCCCTTCCGGCTATATGCCTTTGAAAAAAACACAAAGATGTACTGATATATTACAGCAATGGGGTTTTAAAGTTGAGGTTGGAAAAACTGTGGGAAATCAAGCCAATTATTTTTCAGGAACAGATAAAGAACGTTTGAATGATTTGCAAACAATGCTGGATAATAAAAATATTAAAGCAATTTTTTGCGGTCGCGGTGGTTATGGTTTAAGCAGAATAATTGATGATATAAATTTTGATAAGTTCATACAAAATCCAAAATGGATTATTGGTTATAGTGATATAACATTATTGCATGCACACGTTTACTCAAATTTTAATATTGCAAGTTTACATGCTCCTATGGCAGCAGCGTTCAATGACATCGAAGAAAGTAAAGAGTATATCAATTCAATTTATAAAAGTTTAATTGGTGAACAACAAACTTATACATGTGCTTCGCATAATTTAAACCGAAACGGAATTTGCGTTGGTGAGTTAGTTGGCGGAAATCTTTCATTGCTTGCGCATATTATTGGAAGCAAATCTGACATCAACACAAAAAATAAAATTCTTTTTTTTGAAGATATTGGCGAATACAAATACAATATTGACAGAATGTTGATGCAATTAAAACGTGCCGGAAAATTACATGAACTCTCCGGTTTAATTGTTGGAAGTTTTACTGAAATAAAAGATACCACCATTCCTTATGGAAAAGAATTAAAAGAGATAATCTTCGATTCAGTTAAAGATTATAATTATCCTGTTTGTTTTGATTTTCCTGCTGGTCATGTGAAAGAAAATTATGC
>JBDUBY010000271.1:0-1500 GCA_040003735.1 Parafilimonas sp. | reverse complement strand
TTTTCAGAAGATCATTCTGCTGAATAGTGCGCAACGCTTTTGCAGATGCAGTATTGCATGCAAGAATTACGAGCGGGCAATTTTGTTTAAAGAACCATTGCATGCATTGCCATGTATAATGATAAACCGTTTCAAAAGAGCGGTTGCCATACGGCGTTCTTGCATTATCGCCAAGATAGACGTAGTCGTATTGCGGCAATTTTTTCCTGATTTCTTTTAAAACAGTTAAGCCGCCATAACCAGAATCAAAAACGCCGATTGGTGTTTGTTGCATAAACAAAAATAATTTATTAATGAGGTTCTTGCCCCTCTCCTTTGGAGAGGGGTTGGGGTGAGGTCAATATTTTAATTGTAACTAATAACTGACCTGTGTGCCGCATCGTATGTTCTGCACTGTGAAATAATAATCCCATAACTGTTGTTGGAATTTTCTTGCGCCCGACATATCTTATTTCAGTTAGAGTATGTATATCAGTTTGCTTTAATTGTTCAATAGATTTTTGTGTTTGATCATCTAAATTTTTCAATAAATATTTTAAGCTGATTACATCATTTTCTTTGCCTTCGTTCTCTAAATATTCCAGTTGCTGCTCTGTTAGCATTTGTGATTTTGCATACGTGAACAAGCGATCCTGAACGCCAGCAATATGTTGCAGGTGAAATGCAACAGAAGCCAGTCCAGCCGGTCGTTTCCATAATAATGACGCATCAAAATCTTTCAGTAATTCTTCTATTTCTTCGTTCGCCTGTAATAATGCATGCGCTGCTGGTTGCAATAAACCCGGAACATTTTCTAACGGTCCACGCAACCAAACTTCTGGCAATTTTATATCACTCATAATTCATCTGTGTTCATTTGTAAATAAAAAATTAAAGGTAAAATTAAGACGCTATTGAAAATGTAAATAAAGTTACCGTGATGAAACTAAAACGTTATGTATGGCGAGCCGAACAATTATAGTTATTTTGGCTAAAGCCGAAACAAGCTTTTTAATAGCCCCTGGCTTAAGCCAGGGGCAAAATGTATGAACCAAATCCGGCTTCAGCCGAAAATATTAATTTAGAAAATTTCAAGTATAAACTTCAAAAGCAACAATAGCTCAACAGCGAAGAAATGCAACAATGATAATTCATTTCTAAAATTAGATTCCACATTAAACATCAGGCCTTCAAATTATATCTTCGTTTAATGATGAAGTTTTTGTGCTGCGTGACGATATTTTTTTTGCTTCAATTGTCAACTGTCAATTGTCAACAGTCAATTGCTTCTTCGCCCAAATATGAGTTTCGCGCCGTATGGATTGCTACCGTAAATAATATTGACTGGCCAAGCAGTAAAAACTTAAGCGTTTATCAGCAACAACAGCAATTCATCAACATACTTAATCAGCAGCAAAAGATTGGAATGAACGCTGTCATCGTTCAAATTCGTCCTTCTGCAGATGCATTTTATCAATCAAAATATGAACCCTGGAGCGAATTTTTAACCGGCAAACAAGG
>JBDUBY010000390.1:0-16890 GCA_040003735.1 Parafilimonas sp. | reverse complement strand
TGTTGGAATAAATTCGCCACCCATTTTGCTGAATATGAAAAAACTGACAAGCAACAACAAAACCGCGATCGAAACGACTATATATTTTGCACGGATAGCTCCACGCAGAATAGGTTCATAGAGTCTTTGAAAAAAATCCATCATCTTATCAGCAAATGTTTTCTTATGCGATATTTTTTTCGATAAGAATAAAGATGACATCGTGGGAATATATGTAAGCGAAAGAATTAAAGCACCCACAATTGCAAAGCTCACTGTCTCTGCCATCGGCTTAAACATTTTTCCTTCTATGCCTTGTAGTGAAAGGATGGGAAAATATACAACCAGTATTATGATCTGTCCAAATGCTGCGGAATTCATCATTTGTGATGCACTGCTATGAACGGTTCTATCCATTTCACCCTGTGTTAACCTGTTCTTTTGCTTTAGTAAAAAGATAGAATGAAATGTTGCCTCTACAATAATAACTGCACCGTCTACTATCAATCCAAAATCGATTGCTCCTAAACTCATGAGGTTTGCAGATACACCAAATACATTCATCATGCCCAATGCAAAAAGCAATGAAAGCGGGATGGCGGAAGCTACGATCAAGCCTGCCCTTATGTTTCCGAGAAAAACTATCAGGACAAAAATCACAATCAAAGCACCTTCAACCAGGTTGGTTTCAACGGTATTAATAGCACGGTTTATTAAGTTTGTCCGGTCTAGAAAAGCCTCTATTTCTACATCAGCAGGCAATGATTTTTGAATAGTAGGTAACCGGTCTTTTACTCTTGCAACTACCTCTGCACTGTTTGCCCCCTTTAGCATGAGAACAATGCCACCAACAACCTCTTTTTCACCATTGTAGGTCATTGCACCATAACGTGGTGGTGAACCAAGCTGCACCTTTGCTACATCACGAATGATAACAGGAACGCTGTTAGGTTGTTTTTTTACAAGTATATTTTCAATATCTGTGATTGAGCTCACTATACCTACGCCTCTTATGAAATAAGCATTCGGTTTCTTGTCGATGTAAGCACCGCCTGTATTTTGGTTGTTCTTTTCAAGAGCCTCAAAAATCTCTGCTATTGTTACATTCATTGCTTTGAGCTGAATAGGATCAACAGCTACCTCATACTGTTTTGATATGCCACCAAAAGCTGTTACTTCTGCAACCCCTGCGATGCCATATAATTGCCGCGCTACTATCCAGTCCTGCATTTCCCGCAAGTCCATTGCGGAGTATTTTTTCTCACTGCCTTTTTTGGGATGCAGGATGTATTGATAAATCTCTCCGAGCCCTGTTGTTACCGGTGCTAACTCGGGTCTGCCAATTCCTTTTGGCATTTGTTCTTCAGCTTCTTTCAACTTCTCGGAAATCAGCTGACGGGCAAAATAGATGTTGACTTTATCCTCAAAAACTACCGTGATAACACTTATTCCAAATCTTGAAAAGGAACGCATTTCTACAAGGTCCGGCAGGTTCGCCATTGCTCTTTCAACCGGTGATGTGATAAACTGCTCAACTTCCTGCGCTGCCAAAGTAGGGGCTTTGGTAATTACCTGCACCTGGTTATTTGTAACATCTGGTAATGCATCTATCGGAAGTTTTAAAGCACTCCATACGCCCCATACAATCAGGGCAAATGTCATTATGCCAATGGCAAGTTTATTTTTTATACTGAACTGTATAATTTTGTCTAACATTTATATAACCTTCTACGAGTGAAACAATAAATGCGCTTCAGCCATAAGGCTGTAAGGGCATCATACTAAAATGAAGAGGTTATACTAATTGAGGAGGTTGCCAAATGGATAAGGCTATTGTTCTTAAATCAGAGGATAAAAAGAAACTTAAATAGTTCTTATCGTGCAGCGGTATGATTGAAACAGAAGCAATAAAGTGATTGATGGAAAAACCGGCGCAACAAGTACAATGACAAAAAGGTGTACAAGCATCTTCTTGCTGATTGTTTTGGCGGTGGTCTGATCTCAATAGCTCTGTTTTAGTTTTGCCTTCATTTTGCGCACAGGTTTTATCAGCACAAGGCATCACGCTAAGTGCTAAAACAAGGAACGCCAATATGAAAGCGAGGAATTTCATTAGCTGCGAAAGTAAACTTTCTTACTTGTTAAGCACAAAACAAAAAATGAAGCGGTGTTGCATGGGCAAGGTTACCAGGTTAAATAAAAAGTAGTGAATTTTAAAAGACGAAATGTAGTAATGGAAAGGAAAAGCAAATGCTTTGCCTTGAACTTAGCAGAGAACAAAAGAAGCAATACAAATAATTCAATTAATATAAATTTCAGCTTGTGTTAATTTCCAATTCAACATCTCCGTTCACAGGGTGCCCAACACATGTAAGAACTAATCCTTCGCCTATTTCTTTTTTAGTAAGTACTTCATTGTAAGAATGCCAAACTTTTCCTTTGATGCATTTTGCAATACAACTTGCGCAACGCCCCGCTTCGCAACTATATGGTAAAATAATATTCGCTTTTTTTGCAGCCTTTAAAATTGAATCAGGATAATTTACGATGAATGAAAAATCATTTTTATTCATCTTTATTTTAACGTGATGAGATAATTTATCAGGTGGTAAGGCATCGCGCTTAAGAACGACATTGATTACAAAATCTTCACGCTTTATATTACTATCCGGCACGTCATTTTCACGCAAATTATAAGTGCATAAGCGCATATACGATTCAGGGCCGCATATATAAAATAGAGTTTTATCATAAGCTGCAATTGCGAATTCTCTTAAAAATTGAGATATTAAATTTCTATGTAAACGCGCTTTGGTTAATTCAACAATATTGCTGAATAAAAATTTTATATGAAACCTGCCAGCAAATTTTTGTTCGAGTAATTCCAATTCATTTATAAAAATTGTTTTATCTATTGATGCATTGCTGTAAATCAAAACAACAGCAATATATTTATAGGTGTACAGTAATGTTTTAACCAGCGAATAAATTGGCGTAATGCCACTGCCTGCCGCAAAAAAGAAAACCTGTTTGTATGCTTCAATATTATCTGGCAAAACAAAAAGACCGCCTGCGCCAATTGTAATTAATTCATCGCCCGCAACTGCAGCATCTATTAATAATCTTGAGAACAAACCATTTTCGATTCGCTTTACACCAATTGATAATGGCTCATCTAAAATCGGCGATGAAGTAATTGAATATGATCTTCGTATTTCCTGGTTATGTTCATAACGAACAAGCGTTAAATATTGACCGGCTTTATATTTAATGATATGATCGCTTTCAAATAAAAAAGTTTTAAAATCCTTTATATTTTCTGCTATACTTTTTATCCTGATTATTTTATATAGCGATTCTTCCATAATTATAACCAGTACATTTTTACACTGACATATTTTTATTGCTGATAGAATATTTTCTGTTCATCTTTCTCAAAATATAGAATGATAAAATTACCCACGCAATACCGAGGAACAAAGATGCAACCACATCAGTTGGATAATGTGCTTTTAAAACTACCCGGCTTACACCAATTGTTATTGCAAATAAAAAAAGTAAAATTGATGTGATCCATTTATAAAATAATTTCCAACTGCTCTTTATAACAATGAAGCAAAGTATACTGCAGAAAACAAAAGAGGAAAGCATGTGCCCGCTGGGAAAACTATAAGTTGTAATAGTTCTTATAATTGGTAATGATGGTCGCTGCCTGTGAAATATATTTTTCAATATAAATAATAAGGCCGTGCTGCTTACAGCAATTATCGTAATATTAATTGCATACTTGTATAATTTTTTCCGGATAAACAATGTAATTAAAATTACATACGCAGGTATTAAAAACTCAGCAGAACCTAAGAAAGTTGAAATTTTCATAGCCTGAATAAAACCTGGTGTGGAGTAGTATGAAAAGAACGAAAATACTTTGCCATCAAATGCTTTTTCATTACCGGTAACAACGCCATCAGCAATAAATGCAAAAGCAAATAATGATACAATGAACACTACACTTACCAGCAATACTTCAAGCGAGAGCAGCTTAAGTAATTTCTTAAATGAAGTATGGCTCTCTTCATTCATAATTATTTAAATTAAGTTTTACTTTTTATGGCGTATTTAAAATTATTATACACGCAATTAACTTCAACTACAAAATAATTGTGTTGTTGCCTTAGATTTTTAAACGAAGCTTTTTCTTTTCTAAAAAACCTGTAATAAAAATCACAATAAATGCAATTGCAAAAGAACGTATTATACCGCCAACACCTTCTGTTAAAAACTTTGGATAATACACATTAGACAATTCAAGAAAAGAATATAAGAAGTAAGGAATGAGATAACAGGTTAATGTGCTTGTGCCTGCTGGTTTTATAATATTGAACCATGCAGCTTTATTTTTTACATCAACAAGAAAAATTAATATCCCAAAAATGATAATGCTGATGCCAATGCAAATGCCAACCCATGAAGGCGTAGCATCTATTTTTGAAATGCCGCCAAAAGGCCGCGTAATAAATCCGAATGCTATCATTAATCCACCTAAAAAAAATATGAGTCCTAAAAAACCTGCTTTAGTTGAAGCTATTTTTTGCCTGTAAATTGTTGAGATAATTATGCCTGCCATTATTAAAGATATTTCTGAACCATTGCCTATAAACCAGCAATATTTTAAAATACCTGATACAGGATCAAGCAAAAATGTTTGACTTATTATATTGTAAGCAAGAAATAAAATAAGAGCAATTATAAGCGAGGATAATTTTCCTTTTGTGAAAACATAAACCAATGCGCAGGTTAAATAACCCCATCCAATTAAACCAAGAATTCCCCACCATTGTGGCCTTAGCCAAATTTCCTGGCCATGTTTCTCGCCTTTGTATAATATCGCCAAAACAATCAATATTAAAATGCCTGCGGCCTGAAAAATGTTTTGTGTTCGCTTACTTAAAGTTGGTTTATAATCTAACCATATTAAGAAAAATGCAAACGTCATTAATATTTCAAACACAGGTTCAGGAAGTATTGCCGCATGGCTATAATTTTCTGTATTAACATGAAAAAAACCCATTACAAGTAAAGCAAGAGAGCGTGTGATAATATGCAAGGCAATAGAAGAACGGCTTTCATTCGATTGCATTCTTTTATTTAAAGCAAACGGAATAGACAATCCAACTATAAAAAGAAATGCAGGAAAAATTGTATCAGCAAAACCTAAACCATCTGTATATCTGTCAACATGTTTTATCCATTCAGGAATATTTGTTACACCATCTACATCATTCACAAAAATCATAAAGAACATTGTAATGGCCCTAAAAACATCTATTGATTGCAAACGGCGTGGCAGTTGTTGCATACTGGTGTTGTTTGTTTGATGTTTTGAAAAACGTCAGCTATACTTTAATAAATATCTTCTTTTTATACAAGATCATCATAGGTATCAGCAGTATTAACACATACGTTATTGCACCTGCAAGCGAAGCATTGATTGGTGAAAAATTAGGAACGAATATGGTTTGATATAAATAATCCTGCAGGTTTGTTGTATGGCCATTAAGGTTTACATGAATTAAACCTAATATTATCAGAACTACATCAGCTGCAACATAAGCTGTGATTGCGTTTGCGCCGTAAGCAAGAAATGGTTTGATATACTTTTTCCGATGATGTACATCAATTAGCCAGTAAGCAATGGTTAAACCTGCAGTGGCAAGCCCGCCTGTGTAAAGAACGAATGAACTTGTCCATAATGCTTTGTTAATCGGAAACCAGTTGTTCCATATTAATGCAGCCATTATTGAAAAGGTTGCAAAAGTTAATAACCATGCAACTTTTTCTGATTCTTTTTTATCTGTGCGTTTTAAAGTTGTTCCAACCATCATTCCAAACAAACATGTTGCAATTGCAGGTAATGTACTTAAAACACCTTCGGGATCCCAGGTTTTTGTTTGACTCCAAACATGTTTTTCTGTAAGAATAATATTATCTAACCATGCAGCTAAATTTTTTCCTCGTTCAAGCGCAGCGTAGCCAATACCTGGAACCGGAACCACCGTCATTAAAAAACAATAAATAATTAAGATGGCAGAAAACAACAAAAACCATTGTTTAAAATTTGTATTGATGTAAATGATCACACAAATAAAAAATACAATTGCAATGCGTGGCAATACACCCATAATTCTGAAACGTGCGAAATCAAAATTTGGAATTAAACCAAGCAGCGCAAAAATTATGTAAAGGATTATTGAACGCTTAATCGCTTTTAAAATAATTTGTTTGCTTAATTTTTTATCATCTTTTTTTGAACCAACAGCATATACAATTGAAACACCAACCATGAATAAAAAGAAAGGAAAAATTAAATCAGTTGGTGTGCAGCCATTCCATTTTGAATGTTCAAGCGGCGCATAAATATGTCCCCAATCTCCGGGATTGTTTACCAGCACCATTGCTGCCATTGTTAAACCACGAAAAAAATCAAGCGCAAGCAAACGTTGCTTTAGTTGTGGCTGCATAATGGCAGGCGCAGTTGGCATAGTAAAACTTTTTTTATAAATTATCTATCTTACTAAACATTGTTTTAAAGCAATTCCATGATGTGTTATCGCCGCCGTTTTCGTCTTTTTTATTATTATAAAAGCCATTTAAAAATTCACCTGCGCCAGACCAAACGGTTTGCATCATACCATAAAAATGAGGTTGCATTTCTTTACTCGCAGTTTGCTTAAAATTGATCATATCATCGGTTTGTACCAATGCTAATGAAGGCCTGTTCCATGGGCAAGTAATTACATTCAAACCTTTCATCGCAAAATAAACAGGTGTTTTATCAGCACGTTCATAATGCCAATCGCAGATAATAACATTTTTTGGAATCATGTCAATTGCACGATACGTATTGTTATAACTTGCTTCCCATTCACCAAGGCCGGTTGTTTTTCCATCAATTAATCTATCGCCCCAAATCCATAAATGACGATTTTTTTGAGCGAGATGATCATCAATTAAACGCACTTCGTTTGCAAATAATTCTGCTTTATCTTTTTCCCCACATCGCGGACACTGTGCTTCACCCAAATAAAAAACTTCATCCATGCCTGCATGAAAAGCTGTTGATTGAAAGGCATCACAAATTTCATCAACCACATCAAAAACAATTTTATGTACATCAGGATGTAAAGGGCAATAACTTTTGCAATATAAATTATCTGCATTTGGCCATTCATAATGCGCAGGCATTTTTACATTTGGCGTTTCATCAAACTGCGGATAAACTGATAACAGTTTTTCTGTTTTATTGTCCCACGACTGATGCCCTAAAAGATTGATCTGTGGTATCAGGTTGATGTTATCTTTTTTACAAACTGCTACAAGTTTATCTACATCTTTTTTAGATAGAGCATTACTATCAGCAAGTTCAGGATGGCTTTTAAATTGATAATTATAATCAACGCGAAGTATTAAAGTATTTACTTTTCTTGTTGCTAATTCTTCGTCAATAAATTTCACAAACCTGTCAACATCTTTTACTGATGGAGCGCCAATGCAAAATCCCCGAACGGGTAATAAACTATCCAGCGATGATTGCTGCGCATGTAAACATTTAAAAGAAAAAATTATCAGTAACAAAAATAATATGCTTCGTTTCATTTGCTATTTGATATTAATATTACTTAGGATCTATCCACATTCTACCTGTTAATTCATCGCCTCCGGGTAAATTAGCAACAGCCGCATTATAACTATCAGTATTTGATATTTTTTGACCAGCCGGATATTGAAGCCTTCTTGGTATATTACCCTTAGTTATATTACCGGGATAATTAGTTGGCGTTAATATAGGATATCCCGTGCGCCGCCAGTTAATCCAGGCTTCATATTCATTCATTATTTCGCACGCCCAATATTGTGTGTTGATTTGATTAAGCGCATCTGCGTTATTATAAGGATGCGCATCAAGATATGTTTGTGCATCATCTTCGCTGATAGCAGCATCATCGCCATAAGCTGCTAATTGAGTAATTGCAGCCAGCACGCCATTATTATAATGTGTTTCTGCATCGCCACCAACACCCCAACGCTTTGCTGCATCTGCAAGCAGGAATTCGGATTCTGCATACGTTAATACAAAATTTGGAGCATCGTTGGTTAAGATAATATTGCTTAACCGTGAATAACGCTGCATACCAAGTGAATCAGCATTGTAACCAAGCCCTGTTGTTTTAGTTATATCAAATTGCGCATTAAGGCCACCGATAACATAACCCGGCGGCAAGCCAAGCTGGTCTTCTGGCTTGTAATCTTTTGTTGCGAATATCCAGGATATTTTAGCCAGTCTTGGATCGTTATTATTTTTAAGAAAATCAATGTATGTAGTACATAATTTTAAATCTGCGCTGTCCTGGCCGTTAATTTCCCAGGTATCTTTATTTCGTGTAAGGTCGGTACCATCCTGATGCTGAACAATGGCATTATCATCATTACTTCCAAATGTATTTCCTTCAACTTTATTTACATATTCCTGCGCTGTTGCAGCATCAACTTTTGTTAGCCGCATTGCCATACGTAAAAGCAATGTGTTGCCAAACTTCTTCCATTGATTAATTTGTGTAGATGGATCTACAGCATAAAACACATCTCCTGTTGGTTTATCGGCGTTATCATCAAGACTATCCGTTGCCTGTGAAACTTCTTTTAAAAGATCTGCATAGATATCTTGCTGCTTATCGTAAACAGGTTTATAAATACGATCATAATAACCTAAGCCAGCCTGAGAATATGGAACATCACCATACAAATCAGTAATTCGTTCAAACACTAACGCTTTCATTATTCTGGCTATCTGGTGCAGGTTGCTGTATTCCGGTTTGTTTAATGTAAGCTGATATAATTCAACAACGGGCTGCACCTGGTATGGGTATGAATGATCAAAATAATAACCAAAGCCCGCATTATTATTTAAATATTTATCGCCGGAATACCAACTTAGATTTGTAGATGCAGTATGCTGAATGAAACCACCAAGTTGCCCCCATTCTGTTTCCCAGGTTTCACCCTGGAAATCTGCGCTGCCTGTATAATTTAATTGTACTGTAGTTAATAAAAGATTAGGATCATACTGATCCGCTGTAATTTGAGTTGGGTTCA
The DNA here is from genome assembly GCA_040003735.1 of Parafilimonas sp. Classification (GTDB taxonomy): domain Bacteria; phylum Bacteroidota; class Bacteroidia; order Chitinophagales; family Chitinophagaceae; genus Parafilimonas. Next base: position 7,758 of record JBDUBY010000390.1, on the reverse strand, counting down.
TATTTTCATCAAGTAATTCCTTTTTACAGGAAACAAAAGATAATATAACAAGCCCTGTTGTAAGTATATATATGGTTGATTTCATGCTAATAAATTTTTAGAAAGATCTCATTGATTTATCAAAATTTTACATTCAGGTTAAATCCAAAATTTCTTGAATAAGGTACTTCTGCCGATTCAAGACCTTGCGAAAAAATTGAAGCGGAATAGCTCGCTTCAGGATCGATGTTAGGTGTATGCTTCATGATGGTGAACACATTTCGTGTAACGAAACTTAATTTTATACTTTGTATTTTTCCATTAAACATTTTAGATGGAAACGTATATCCAAAAATGATCTGCCTGAATTTTATAAAACTTGCATCGTATACAAACATGCCCTGATTAGCACTTGCCCAGTTACCGTAATATTGTGATGGGGCTTCGCCATTAGTTCCATATGTTTTATCTCTGCCCGTTACTGTTTCTTTTGCGAGCCCTTGTACATAAGCAACAAAATTGGTATTAGAAAATAGTTTACCGCCAAATTTTCCATCAATCAAAAAAGACAAAGAGAAATTTCTATATTTAAAAGTGTTGGTGATGCCCATTGCCCAGGGGCTCGTAGCTTCACCATAATCTTTTGCTTCGGCTTTATTAGGATTAGGCGCGCCGCGTGTTGGATCAATAATAATATTTCCCTTGTTATCGGTTTTAGGATATAGTGCAATAATCTGCAAAGGTGCTTTGCCAACAACTTGCTGAATAAATGCAACCGAGCCCCAATCTGGTGTTGCAGATCCTAACCCAATATTGGGCAAGCCACCTAATGATAATACTTTGCCTTCAGTATAACTTGTATTGAAGTCAATATTCCAGTTAAAGTTTTTGCTTTGTACAGGAATTCCTCCAGCTTCGAGTTCAACACCGTTATAGCGCAGGTTGCCCACATTAAGTAATGCTGAATTATAACCAGACGTATAATCAATACTTACAGGAACAATATCATTAGTAACTCTTTTTTGATACGCCGCAAGATCAAATCTTAGCCGGTTTTTGAAAAAATCCATTTCAGTACCTATCTCAAATTCTTTTCTTGAAGAAGGCTTTAAACCACTGTTCGGCACTTGTCCGTTTCCGGCGCTGCCAATTGGAAAAGTACCATACGGAACCTGTAACGTCCCGCTGATTCCATAGGTTTGTAAAGTTTGATATGGCCCATCAGCTTCACCGCCTACATCAGCATAACTAAGCCTTAATTTTCCAAGATCAAGATTTGGAATATGCAAAAATTCTGAAAAAACAAATGCACCGTTTATAGAAGGATACAGGTAATTTATTTTGCCAGGAGCTAATGTTGAATACCAGTCGTTGCGGCCGGTTACCGTTAAATAAGCAAAGTTTTTATAAGCAAAATCTGCACTGCCATAAACAGACTCGAATTCTGAATGATACAATCCGTAATCGTCAGTTTTGTTTATAAGATTTCCGATATTATATAAGAAGGGAATTGCAAAATCGTTGCCTGACGCAGTTACATATTCCTGCACAGATTTACGATAGTTTGCACCAAGCAAAACATCAACAGACAAATCTTTTGTGATATTAAATTTCTTGCCGGTAGTAACATCAATATTTAATTCTGTTTGTTTTACATTTTGCTCATACATATCGCCGTTTATATCTGCATCAATCAGGTAACCGGTTCCTATAGGTTCTACGTTTGTGTTGCGATCATTCACGTAATCATCAGCAACTGCAACTGAGAAATAAAGCCCATTATCAAGAGTATATCTCATATTAGCGGAGCCAATAAAACGGTTGCGGTGAATGGCACCCTGAAATTTATATGCAGCAAAATATGGGTTCGTTGTATAAGGGTCATCAAAAGGATTTAATTCAATACCGGTTGCAGTAGTGCCATCTCCATTAGGGCCTGCTAATGTTGTTATATTAATATTTGCCGGAACAAACATTGGACCCCAGTTTAAATTGCCAACAGCATCTGCAAGATTCGGCGCATTTTTAGTGTATTCTGAAACATATTGAGAAGAAAGATCCAGCGTTAAATGCTTATCGAATTTCAAATTTGTTGTTTGTGTAAAAGTGAATCGCTGAAGACCGGCATTAGGAACATAACTGTCATCGTTTAGAAAGCTTGCTGAAAAACGGGTAGCGCCAAATTCTCCTAAACCTTTACTAAATGAAATAGTATTTGTAGCAGCGCCTCCATTTTTATAAAAGCGGGACATATTGCCTTTTGCCACATAAGAATATGGCCTTGAAACACCATCGAATTGCGGAGTTAATGTACCATCAAGTTTAGCGCCCCAACTCGATTCCATTGAACCAAGCGCATCGGCAGCATTTATAGGTTTTACGCCATTATATCCCTGCCCGTATACATTTTGAAAATCAGTTTCATCAATTACATGTTCAATGGCATAATTAGAATTTATTTCAACGCCTAAACCTGCTCCGTTTTTTCCTTTTTTTGTTGTGATAATAATTACACCGTTAGCACCGCGGTAACCGTACAAAGCCGTTGCTGCTGCACCTTTTAATATATTAAACGATTCAACATCATCAGGATTGATATCGCTGATGCCATCACCTCCATCTTTTCCGCCATAACCGCCACCTACGTCGGTAGTAGAATAGTTGTTATTAACTAAAGGAACTCCATTTACAATATACAGTGGCTGGTTATTACCCGTCATAGAAGTAATGCCACGGATTACTACATTTGATGCACCGTTTGGCCCCGCACCTACACCACTAACGTTTACTCCGGCAACTTTTCCTTCCAATCCATTTACAAAACTATTTTCCCGTGCTTCAGTAAGCGTTGCACCTTTTACTTCAGTTACAGAATAACCGAGCGACCTTTTTTGTCTTGTAATGCCCAATGCAGTTACAACCACTTCGTGCAAAGTGCCTGCTGAAGTGCTCATTACAATATCAATGGTAGTTTGGTCGCCAACTTTTACAGATTGATTGTTATAACCAATGTAAGAAAAAACGAGTACGTCGTTATAATCAGCCGTTAAAAAATAATCGCCCTGTTGATTTGTTGTAGTAGCAATTTTTTTTCCTTTTACTGAAATGCTTACAAGCGCAAGTGGTTGCCCTGTTGCTGAGTCTGTTACTTTGCCTGAAACCGTTTTTCCGGGCTGTTGGGAACCTGCATTAGCCTGCAAAAAACAAAGAGAAATAAATGTGGTTAATGAAACTAAAAAAATGGTTCTGCATTTTTTTGCAAAACATTTTGTTTGTACATCCATAACAAATTAGCTTAAAGTTTTAATGATGATTGCAGCAGAAAATCTGATGCGATATTATTAATTTTTGCCAGTTATTGATTTTTTATTTTCAAACAACTGTTCATATATAGGCATCAATTAAATATACTTAGCTGCACCACGTTGTGATTATTATAAACCTTTTGTTTTGTTGTGGATGATATTTTTTTAATAAAATAAACATCTGTTTCCAGGTGCCTGCTGGCAACAATAATTTTTGTTTCACCAGAATATTTCATAAAAATATTTTCAACAACATTCACACTATTGTTGTTTTTTGAAAGATGGGAAAGAATTAAATGTGAAAGATATTTTGATCTGTGTGCGCAAAAAAGTTCAAGCGCTGCGGCATTTGAAAGATGTCCATTATCGCTGCTGATCCTTCTTTTTAAAAAAAACGGATACCTGCCCGCAGCAAGCATTTCATCATCATAGTTAGCTTCAAGAAAAACGGCATTGCATTGTTTAAAATGATAAATTATCTGTTCACAGGCTTTGCCAATATCAGTAAATACGCCAATGCAAACGTCTTCATTATTTTGAATAGTAAAACTATGCGGATCGCAGGCATCATGAAATTTCGGAAAAGCTTTTATAGTAAGATCACCTACTGTTATTCGCTGTTGTGAGCTAAAATGATTTACAAGATCTTTTCGTAAACCTAACCTGCAGTTTTGCAATGTGGACTGTGTAATGTAAACCGGGATATTGTGTTTGTTTGATAAAGATTCAACGCCGCTGATATGATCATCATGTTCATGCGAAATAAAAATCGCTTTTACATTTTTTATTGAAAGGCCAAGCCGCAACATTCTTTTTTCTGTTTCACGGCAGGAGATGCCTGCATCAATTAAAACAGCTTCTGTATTATTTCCAACATAATAACAATTGCCATTGCTTCCTGAATTTAATGCTGCAATAAATAAAGACATGCTGCAAAATAACAAACACTCTGTTCTAATAAACAAGTTTTATTTAAGTTGATAAACCCGGTGAATATTACAGCTTAAGTATTTGCTTAAATTTTTTAAGCTCATCAACTTCCATTGCAGAAAGTGTTTCGTTATTATTATATTTTGATTGCAGGAATAAAACTCTTTTATGTTGAGGATATTTGGCAAGTATCGTATCAATTAATTCGCCGGTAACTTTTTCTTTTTCATACAAAGGCTTATTTTCCGGCAATTCAGATTTAAATCTTGTAGGCATCTTTTTTATCAGCGCTTCAAGTGTAGCAAGTTTTGCAGTTGGCAGCGATTTTATTTCAGAAGCTTTGCCATATAAACCCTGTAATTGTTTTTTACTAAGACTTCCTCTTTTTTGATATTGCTGGTAAATACTTATTATGAATGATGAAACAGGATAAGCCATTATACATGCTTCAAGCACTTCGTTAACTACATCTACATCAGAAGCTTTTTTATTTGCTGAATTATTTTTCACAGTCATTATTGGTTATGGTAAAATAAGTAAATCCTGCAGGAATAACAGTTGTATCATTTACAAATCCTTTTAAAGCAAAAATGCCGATATATTTTGGATGCATGTCAAACTCAGTTGTAGCGGCTTCTTTAAATGCAAAATTATTTGATGGGCTGCATGAATACAATAACCTGAATTGATTTCCTGTTTTTTCTATGCGTAATGCAGAAAACTGAAGGTTATTTTTTACAAGATCTTCTTTACCGGAATCTAAAGTAAATACAGGAACATGTGCAATTTCTTCAGGGCGTGTTAATCCATTTCCGGGAGAAGTTATAGCCTGTATAATAACTTCTTTCGGTTTTGAAAATCCGCCAAAAAAATCATTATATGCAAGCGAAAGCCGCAGGCTTTTACCTTTAAACGCCGTGTCTTCCAGCAAAAGAACTCCTGCCTGCTGCCATTCCTTGTCAGGAAAAAAATTCTGCAAATGCACTTCTGCAGTAAAACAATCTGAAGAAATTTTTCTTAATAAGAAGTTTTTTATTCCTGGCTCATTAGCTGAGTCATGCCAGTTATCGCCACGTAATGTAAACAAACTCAACATTCCTTTTTGTTCGTTTCTTCGATTCCAATATGGTTCATCTTTTGATTGCAAAACCCATCCCTGCGCTTGTAAAGAATCTTCTGATGTTGCATGAAAATCTTCTGCAATATTTTTATCTTTTTTTGAGCTGAAAAAAAGTAATAAAATCATCAAAACAAGAAACAATAATCCGGCAATAATTAAGAATCCTTTTACAGGCTTCTTTTTTTGAACAGGTTTTTTATTTTTAAGCCATTGTTCTTTATATTGAAACCAGTAAGGATAATGGCTTTCTTTATTTTTCCTTTCAGCCTCTGTTATATATGGTGCATCTAAAACATAACGCGCCAAAGTATCTAAACTTGCTGTTGAAGGATTTTCTTCTTTCGCGTGCGATGGATTTAAAATATAAGCAGAATAATTTTTTAAACTTTTCCAGCCAATTACGAGACCGGTTTGCTCAAAAACCTGGTTATAAAACAATTTACTTTCCGTTTCAGATAAAGCCTGCACCATCTTATGCGTGAAACATTTTTCGCAAGCATTTTTAAATAAAGCAATAAAAGCAAGAGAATTTATATCATTCATATCTTAAGAAAACATTCAAATCTACAATTACGCTGATTTACGTGATAATTCCGCAACAATTACGCGCGAATTCCGACTGCCCCATTTTTCTTTTTCCAGTTTTGCACAGCAAAAATTAATTGAACTTTTATCACCCATAAAAAAATATTTATGAAATTTCTATTAACAGGCATTTGCATTTTTTATTGCATGAATACATTTTCACAACAACTGCAATTGCATTATGATCCAAGACATACAGTAAACCCCAAACTCAATTCAAAAAATTTTATAACCTTATATTTTGAATATTTTAAGCAACAGGATTCAGGTAAATCATTTATAAAACCGGGTTCTTTTTTATTGAAGACGCAGGCAGATTTTGCAGGTGATAGAAATAACATAAGTAAATTCTATATGCAGGTTTCGCAATCGTTCCGCTTTTGGAAACCAAAGATCTTTCTAAATCTTCAATATAACGGTGGTTTGGGTGTTACGGAACCAAAACAATACAGTTATTATATTACCAATACTTTTTCTGCCGGGGTTGATTATCCATTCAAACTGGGAAACGCATATTTAACCAGCCAGCTTAACTATAAATATGTGCCATATATTAAACCAAGTAATGATTTCTTATATACTTTATATTGGTGGAAAGGTCTGTTTAATTACAAAGCAGAGTTTGACGGTGATTTTTCTATATGGACAGAAAATAAAAATCACGGAGATGATTATACAAAAGATTTACATGGAAAGCGGTTTAGTTTTTTTGCTGAACCGCAGTTTTGGTACAATTTAAATAACCATTTTGGTGTTGGTACAAAAATCAATACATATTACCACGTAAATACTCCGGCAAATATCTTAGAGTTATATCCCACCATTGCAATAAGATGTAAATTATGAAGCTTGTTTTGTTTGTATTGAAATAAATTGCAGTATGCAAAAACTTAGCTATATCCTGTTTTTATTAATGTTTGCAACTGCAACATTCAGCCAGCAAACTGTAATTAATTATGGAAACAATTCAGCAGCCGGAAAATATTACAATATCCGCGGCATAAAAATCTACTGCGAAATATACGGCAGCGGCAAGCCTTTACTTATGATTCATGGCAATGGAGGAAGCATAAGTGCTTTCAGTAATAACATTCCTTACTTCGCAAAAAAATATAAAGTAATTGCGGTTGACAGCCGCAGCCAGGGAAGATCAATTGACCCAAAAGATTCTTTAAGTTTTGAAATGATGGCTGATGATTTTGCTGTTTTACTTGATACATTACATATTAAATCTGCCTATGTTTTAGGCTGGAGCGATGGCGGAATTAATGCATTATTACTTGCCATAAGGCATCCTGATAAAGTAATTAAACTTGTGGCAACCGGCGCCAATTTATGGCCTGATTCAACTGCGCTTATTCCATCTTTATGGAAGGATATGCAACATCAATACGATACTTCAATCAACAAAAAATTTACTACACCAAAAGAAAAGAATGACTGGAAAATATTTTTGCTTGATTATGATCAACCACATATCCCGTTAACTGCTTTGCATAAAATAAAATGCCCTTCACTTATAATTTGCGGAGATCACGATCTTATACCAGTTCAGCATACAAAACTTATAGCGCAAAATATACCAAATGCTGTTTTTTGGCTTGTTCCAAATTCTGGTCATGCAACGTTGATAGAACATAAAGATGAGTTTAATAACAAAGCGGATGTGTTCTTTTCAGGTGAGCCAGCTTTAAAATAAATTGATGTTCAAAATAATTTTTTTAATTTTTTTTCTTTCTTATGATTGATATTTGGAAAACAGTTTTACCTTAACAACTCATTTCAATTAAAAAGAAAAACTCGTATCATGGCAAAAGCAAATAAAAAGGCAGCACCAAA
>JBDUBY010000148.1:0-1509 GCA_040003735.1 Parafilimonas sp. | reverse complement strand
TCTTGCTATAGATTTAAAATGTATTCCATCATAACTGCGTTGAACAACATAATTATTTATGTCATTTACTTTATTCCACATAATGCCATTGTGATGTTGTAGCCAATGGCGAATTTTAGTTATAATAGCTTGTTTGTTAGATTGATCGTTGTCATATCTCGTTAATGCAATTAGATAAACTAAGGGATTTGGAGGAGTTTCTCTTGCACTTCCCGCAAGTACTATTTTTCCGGTCTGTTGTATAAGGATTGCGTTTGCTGCGTCGGATTGATCCATTTCAGTGATTTCATATCCGTTACCGTTAAAAGAAGAATCTAAAGCTCCATTACTCATATATCGTTCTATCAAGAAATGGCCATAAATTGAGTCATTGATCGCATATCCACAAACAACAATTTTATTATCTGATTGCAAAACGAGCCGTTTAGATAATGAACTATAAGGCAACTTGCTCACAACAAAACCACTAATGCCAAAACCATTATCTAAGCTTCCGTTTGACAAATAACGAACAAGCAAAACGTTACTTCTATTAAAAGTGCTGCTTGCGCCCGTTGCAACAATCTTTCCATCAGATTGTAAAGCAATATCATAAATGTCATCTATATGGGTAGTAAGATTGGAAACGATTTTTCCTTCTTGTCCAAAACTTTGGTCTAAAGTACCATCTGTATTATAACGTGCCAGTAAAACAGATTCTCCATCATCACCTGCAACTACAATTTTCCCGTTAGCATCAACAGCTATCGCGTTACCATTTGCTGGGTGTCCTCCAAAAGAAGTTTTAACGATTCCACCAACACCAAAAATCTGATCTAATGTTCCATTAGTCAGGCATCGCATCGTGAGAAAAGACATGTTATCTTCACCAAAGATCAAAATTTTTCCATCTTTTTGTATTGTTATATCATGACAATTTTGCCCGTCGTCTGTTGAAATAATACCATTATTTCCAAAGGTTGAATCAATATTACCAGAAGCGTTTAGACGGACTATAGTTATAAAGGATGAAGAAAAATTAGCTCCGTATCCTCCAATGATAATTTTATTGTCTGACTGAATTGCAATTGCCTGGCCTGTACCTGCTCCTTTAATAAACGACATGCCTTTATTACCAAAAGTAGTATCAAGCACTCCACTTGCAGAATACTTTAATGCCAAAAACCCTCCTGTATCTACGGCATTCGAAAAAGTTATTGTGCCTGCAGTTATGATAGAGCCATCATTCATCGTTGATGCTGCGGCGCAATCAGGGAAACTATTTGAAAAAGACGTTAACACCTTCCCATCCTTACCGAAACTACTATCAAGCCTTCCCGCTTTATTTTGATTTTGCGAGTAAACAGATAAACAAAGAAAAAAGATTATTAAAGTAAAAACCGTTTTCATAAGCGTAGGTTTAGATATTTAAAGTAAATATTTATTCTTTCACAAACTGTTTTGTAATTACACCATCATTCATTTCAATCTTTAATAAATAATTGCCTTGATGAAGTGAAGCAATGTTTA
>JBDUBY010000247.1:0-1512 GCA_040003735.1 Parafilimonas sp. | reverse complement strand
TACATAAGTTTTATTAAAAACAGGAATTGAGTTATCATACACATCCACATTCTGATAAGTTACGCCTAATTGTTTTATAATGCTTTCATTATCTATCCCGTTTGTAATAGTTGCCTTTATTACTTCGCGTGTTTTACGCGGATTATGCTGGTAATAATAATCAGAAAGTGTTTCAGTTAAATAAACAGGCAGGTAAGGTTCTTTTTCCGAAGTGCTGTCAACATAGTCCAACACAAAATTTAATTTTTTAAGCAGAAAATTCTTGCCAAGCTTTTCTTTGTTTACATTATCCAGGTCAAGCTCAAGTTTGTTATATACTTCATAACTGTAATTACTAAAATGACGTTTATCATTTTCAGGTTTATGCGCAATTATTTTTCGCCAAAACCATAATGCACGGTTATACTTTGTTTTTACAACAACCTCATGTTGAGGCGGCAACAATATTAATTGAACCGTAATAAATGCGGAGTCTTTTAAATCTGATGCAGCAATATGTAAAGGCGTATAACCAACGCTTGTTATTTGTAATGAATCGCCCGCAGATATATTATCCAGCGAAAGTGTAAACCTGCCAAGTGAATCTGTAAGTTTACCGGTTCCTTTTATTAAAAATTTTACACTGGCAAAAGGAATAGGTTCATCGCTTTGCTTATCCAGTATTTCTCCTTTGATAGTTTTTGTTTGCGCGTTTGCAAACAATGGAAAATAAAATAACGCTATCAGAAAAAACTTCAACAAACCCTTTTCCATGCGGTCAAAATTATTCTGAAAGAATGAGAAATTGCGGCAGCAGTATGTTGTTGATTGTTTATTATCATCGGTTTAACAGGATTACAGCATAAAAGCTTTATTGGATAAAGATTAAAAGATAATCTGTATAAATTTTGTACTGTTATAATTTTTAGAAATCTGTCACGCTTAATTAACAATATATGTTTGCCCTTCCAAAGCAAGTTGTGTGTTTGAGAAAACTGCTGTTGCTTCATGTAAAAATTCATCTAATGTTTCGTACGTGCTGCTGAAATGACCGATCAACAATTTTTTTGCGTTGGCAAGTTTCGCCAACATAGCTGCCTGTTCGCTGGTTGAATGAAAGCGACTTTTCGCTTTCTCCATCTTATCTTTTAAATAAGTGGCTTCATGATACAACATATTTACATCTCGAAACTTTTCTGCAAGGCTTTCCATATATAAAGTATCAGCACTGTAGGCATAACTTTTCGCAGGCTTGTTGGCTATTGTTACCAATTCATTTTTAATAATATTATCGCCATCCATAAAATCTTCACCGCGTTTTAAATTTTCAAAGAATTCAACGGGAATATTATATTTTTTTACAGCTTCAATATTTATCCTGCGTGGTTTCTTTTTTTCACGGAACAAAAATCCCCAGCAATCAATTCTATGAACAACTTCAAACGCTTCAACCGAAAAATTATCTTCATCTACAATTAAAGATGCATTTTTTTCAAGCGGATGAAAATGTAATGTGTAAGGCAGTTTTGTATC
>JBDUBY010000308.1:0-1514 GCA_040003735.1 Parafilimonas sp. | reverse complement strand
AATCAAATGGCGTGGATACTTCAGATGTTTGATATTAATCCTGCAGAACATTCGATGACATTTAAAGATGCAGGTCCAAAATTGTATCAGCAAAATTGCATGTCTTGTCATGGTGCAGATAGAAAAGGCGGCGGCAATAATTATCCTTCTATTGTTGACATTAATAAGAAATTAAATAAAGATCAGTTCATCAGTTTTATAAATGCAGGAAGAAGAATGATGCCTTCGTTTCAACACTTACCTGAAATGGATAAAGAAGCGATAGCATCGTATGTGTTAAACTTAACTTCAGAACAAAACACAAAGTATGAATCTAAATTAACAGCGATAGATTCATTCAGAATATTGCCGTATGAAATTTCAGGCTATAATAAATTTTATACAAGAACAGGCGCACCATGTTTATCACCACCATGGGGCGTTTTAAACGCGATTGATTTAAACAGTGGCGACTATGTTTGGAAAAATGTTTTTGGCGAAAATCAATTTCCCGGCGCACCACCAAATACAGGTTGTGAAAATTATGGCGGCCCTGTTGTAACAAAAGGCGGTTTGCTGTTTATTGGTGCAACAAAAGATGGAATGTTTAGAGCGTATAATAAAAAAACCGGAAAATTATTATGGCAAACAAAATTGCCGGCAGCAGCTTTTGCAACACCTGCAACGTATGAAGCAAATGGAAAACAATATGTAGTTATTGCATGCGGTGGCGGAAAGCTTGGAACAGCATCCGGTGATAGTTATGTTGCGTTTGCTTTACCGGATAAATAGAAGAATTTATGTGACCAACTGTTGTATTTCATGGCGTCACGGTTGTGTCACTCACTTGTGCTGCAGAATTTCATGGCGGCAATTGCACGTCACTGCGAGGAACGAAGCAGTCTGATTGTTTGAATAATATGCTTTCAAATGAACAATAATAAACATGCTGAAAGATATTTTAAATAGCGGCAGTGAGATGTTAGAACGCGCTGGCTTCAAAAATATTGAAGCTTATGATACGCAACAGGCACCAGGTTTGGGCATTCATGAAATGGGCACCGCGAGAATGGGAAAAGATTCGAAGACATCTATATTAAATGAGCATAATCAAGTATGGAACGTGAAAAATATTTTTGTTACGGATGGTGCGTGCATGGCTTCAACAGCTTGCCAAAATCCATCATTAACTTATATGGCTTTAACAGCAAGAGCTGCAAATTTTGCAGTTGATGAAATGAAGAGGATGAATTTGTAAATATGGCAATTTGAAAAGTTTAAAATGAATTGTTTACTTATAATTTATCATTTGTAATTCATAATTAAAATGATTCTTGTAATCGGAAGTTCCAACACAGACATGGTAATTAAATGCGAGCATTTACCTGCGCCCGGTGAAACTATTTTAGGTGGAAATTTTTTTATGAATGCAGGTGGCAAAGGTGCAAACCAGGCTGTTGCTGCTGCAAGGTTAAATGGCGATGTAACTTTTGTTGCAAAAGTTGGTAATGATGTTTTTGGCAAACAGGCAATTG
>JBDUBY010000042.1:0-1514 GCA_040003735.1 Parafilimonas sp. | reverse complement strand
AGTTTAAACTTTTCACCACGGTCATAATTTTTTGTTGACTTTGAAAGCACTTCAATAATTACCGTTGGATTTAAAACATTGTAATCATCATTATTACGTGTTATTACTTCTTCGCAAACAATAGTAATATCCGGATAAGTAAATAATGTATTTAAAGGAATATGTACACGCATATCGCTGCCATAAGGCTGACATTTTTTCCCCTTTAATTTATTAGCTAAAGCATTAAAGAAATTACCTGTAATTTTTATGTGAGGGAGTTTTGCACCAGACATCGCAAACACTTCTCCTTTATAATATTCATGTTTTTCTATAGCAGCATTTTCCATTTCGAGATATGCTTCGATAGAAATCTTTTGTTTGTTGTAATCTATTGCGGGTTCATTTAATTCCATGATTAAAAATACGAAATTTTGTTATGGTGTTTATCAGAGATTAAGCAACAGAAATTTCAAGATAAGTAAATAACATATTATCGATTAGGGTGTACACGCAATATTGAGGTTCCTCCAAATCCTAACTTATTTCTTTTCTTTTTTATTTGAATTAATACCTGTTTGATTTACTATAATATATCTATCAGAATCACTCAATCAATAAAAAAACAATAATGTCTAAACTGGTTTGTATTTTTAGTGGAGATTTAATTTTAAATCACTAACTGTATTTGATCGCCATACAAAATCGCCATTCATAATAAAGGAGTCAACTTAAACAAGCCTGCAAAACTTTTACCAAACAATGAAGTATTTGCAAACAAGTGATAACTAATCAAAATTGCCATAGGCTTCAGCCTGTGGATCAAAAAAATAAAATCGAATTTTGGCTTTAGCCAAAAAGATTGAACAACAAACTGCAATGAACGCACAAAACAAAACTAAAACTGCTGATGATATAATTACCGATGAATCCAAAATTCCGCTCATACGATCGCTTGGTTTAACTACTGCAATTTTAATGGTTGCAGGTACGCTTATTGGCTCTGGTGTATTTAAAAAAATTGCACCGATGTCAGCTATGCTGATGAATGAAAATTATATTTTATTAGCGTGGCTTTTAGCAGGTATCATTTCAATGTTTGGCGCATTTACTATGGCAGGCATGGCAACTATGACAACTGAATCAGGTGGTATTTATGAGTATCTGCGTTTGAGCTTTGGAAACCTTTTTTCTTTTTTGTATGGATGGGCATCCTTTTTAATTATGGGCAGCGGCGGCAATGCAGCAGTAGCTTATGTTTTCGCGCAATCAGTAAACTCAGTTGTTCCATTACCCAATCCACTTGATAGATGGAAAGATGTTTCTATTGGTCATTTCATCTATCCGTTTGATAGTTCAGGTGTAAAAATTCTTGCCATCGTTTCCATCATCGTTCTTACATGGATAAATGTTTTAGGCGCAAAAAAAGGAGGCAATCTCAGCAATGTTATAACTGCTGCAAAGATTATTGGTATTCTTATTTTAATTTTTGCAGGCTTATTCTATCCGGGCGCTCCGCATACTGAAGTTGCAAC
>JBDUBY010000077.1:0-1514 GCA_040003735.1 Parafilimonas sp. | reverse complement strand
GCAGACAGCGCAAAATACAGTTTAAATTTTATTGAAGTTGGAACAAACAAAGGCAATTACATTCCGCTTTTTAATGCAGCAAACGGAAATGTTTACCAATGGATCGCCTCTATAAATGGAATACCGCAAGGCAATTTTGAAGCGGCAAGTTTTTTAGTAACACCAAAAAAACAACAGGTAATCAGTACGGGATTTACATGGCAAATTGATTCCAAAACTTTATTAAGAACAGAGTTTGCTTTTAGTGATTATGATGCCAATACTTTTTCAGAAAAAGATAAGCAGAATGATAAAGGTTATGCATCAAAAATTGATTTCACAAGAACATCAACCATTAAAATAAAAAAGAAAACATTGCAATTAAATACGATTGCAGATTATGAATGGGTTGATAAAAATTTTGAACCTGTTGAACGTTTGCGCGATCCTGAATTTACACGCGATTGGGGTTTGCCAATTCTTACAGAAGCAGCAACAGAGCAATTGCCAACAATAAGTTTTGAATTGAAAGATGAAAAAGAAAACGATGTGCTGTATCGTTTTTCAAGTTATATAAGAAGTGATGGATTTACGGGAATCCGTAACGAAATTCTTCACCATCAAACTATTAATAAATTTGAATTAACCGATGCGTTTAGTTTAACCAACAGCACAACGCCAACGGATAAAGGTTTTTTCCTTCGTCCAAATATTGACCTGCATAAAACATTTTCATCTTTAAAAAATTATACAATTGGCGCAAGCTATTATCTTGAACATAATGAACAGCGAAACAATTTTGCAGACACCGTTACACCATTAAGTTATGCGTTTGAAACAATAACAGCTTATATAAAATCTGATGAGCAAAAAGCAAATCACTGGTCGTTTAATTATTTTACAAGAAGCGATGAATTGCCTTTGTATAAATCATTAGTGCAAACAGACAGAAGCAATAATTATAATTTGCAGGCAGAGTTATATAAAAACAAACATCACCAGTTTCGTATTAATGCAACGTACAGGCAACTGTATGTTTACAATACTCAATTATTGGCGCAAACACCAGACAATAGTTTGCTGGGCAGAGCGGAATATGCAGTGAATGAATGGAAAGGTTTTTTAACAGGAAATGCATTGTATGAAATTGGCAGCGGCCAGGAACAAAAAAGAAGTTTTTCTTATGTTGAAGTGCCTGCAGGTACAGGCCAATATGCATGGATTGATTATAATAATGATGGCGTTGAGCAGTTGAATGAATTTGAAGTGGCAGCATTTCCTGATGAAGCTAAATTCATTCGCATTTACATACCAACCAACGATTATATAAAAGCAAATTATACTCAGTTCAATTATACAATTACCTTAAATCCTAAAGTGTTTTTAAAAACAAAAGGCGCGTCATCAATCAATAAATTTATTATGCGCTTTATGTTGCAATCAGCTTTACAAACATATAAAAAGCAACAATCAAACGGAGCGCCGGCTTACCTGCCAACAAAAGGAAATATTAATGATACCAGTTTGATAAACCT
>JBDUBY010000097.1:0-5027 GCA_040003735.1 Parafilimonas sp. | reverse complement strand
TGAATTAAATGAACATGTTTCGTTGTGGATGAACGATGATATTAAGCAAAAACCAATTGGTTATATTTTAAGTTTGGAAGGTGCAGATTCAATTATTACAATTGATTATTTGGAACGCGCTTATGATTATGGTTTACGTGCAATTGGGCCGGCTCATTATGGTCCTGGCCGTTATGCAAATGGAACAGATGCAACGGGCGGTTTAAACGAAAATGGAAAAGCTTTATTGAAAGAAATGGAGCGTTTAAATATAATTTTAGATGCAACACATTTATGCGATGATGCTTTTTGGGATGCAATGAATTTATTTAAAGGTCATGTATGGGCAAGCCATAATAATTGCAGAAAGTTTGTTGATCACAATCGTCAATATAGTGATGAACAAATAAAAATTTTAATTGAACGTGACGCAGTAATTGGTGCTGCGTTTGATGCATGGATGCTGGTTCCAAACTGGAAACGCGGAACATCAACACCGCAAAACATGAATTGTAATTTAGAGAAAGTGATTGATAATATAGATCACATTTGCCAGCTTGCCGGTAACAGTTTACATGCTGGTATTGGCTCTGATCTTGACGGTGCTTTTGGCAAAGAACAATCGCCCTACGATTTAGAAACAATTACAGATTTAAATAAAATTCCGTCGCTATTTATGCAACGTGGCTTTACAAAAAATGATGTTGAAAATATCATGCATGGCAATTGGCTGCGATTTCTACAGAAGGCATGGAAATAGAATGTTATGTCAAACCATGAGTAAATCAAATTTCGCATCCTAATTTTGATGCATGTCGAAAACATTGAGCAAGCAGCAACTGGTTGATGCAGCGCAGCAATTCGGAACGCCACTGTATATCTATCACGCAGAAAAAATAGAAGAACAATTGCATGACTTAAACAAAGCGTTTAAAGATTGTAATGCGAAGTTTTTTTATGCATGTAAAGCACTTACCAATATCAATATTTTAAAACTTGTTCAACAGCTTGGGGCAGGTTTAGATTGTGTAAGCATTAATGAAGTGCGGCTTGGATTGAAAGCTGGTTTTACGCCTGATAAAATTTTGTTTACGCCAAACTGTGTTGATTTTGAAGAAATAGAAGCGGGTAAAAATTTGAATGTTCATCTCAACATAGATAACATTTCAATGCTTGAACGTTTTGGCAATAAATATGGAAATACATATCCTGTTTTTATCCGCCTTAATCCTCACATAATGGCTGGCGGGAATTTTAAAATATCAACAGGCCATGTTGATAGCAAATTTGGTATTTCTATTCACCAGGTTCGCCATCTTGAACGTATTGTAAAATCAACAGGTCTTAATGTAAAAGGCTTGCATATGCATACAGGCAGCGAAATAAAAGACACTAATGTTTTTTTGAGCGGGCTGGATATTATGTTTGAAATGGTACGTCATTTTCCTGCTATAGATTTTATTGATTTGGGCAGCGGTTTTAAAGTACCTTATTATGATGATGATGTAAAAACAGATATACATGATCTCGGAAAGAAATTAGCTAATGCATTTACGCAATTTGAAAAAGAAAGTAACCGGAAATTAGAAATTTGGTTTGAGCCGGGAAAATTTTTAGTAAGTGAAGCTGGATATTTTGTAGTGAAGGCAAATGTTGTTAAGCAAACAACTGCCACGGTTTTTGCTGGTGTTAACAGTGGATTTAATCATTTGATAAGGCCAATGTTTTATGAAGCATATCATCGCATAGAAAACATAAGTAACCCGCATGGAGCAGAACGCATTTATACAGTGGTTGGAAATATTTGTGAAACAGATACGTTTGCTTGGGACAGGAAGTTGCATGAAGTGCGTGAAGAAGATTATCTTGTTTTTTATAATGCCGGTGCTTATGGTTTTGAAATGAGCAGTAATTTTAATTCGCGCTTAAAACCAGCAGAAGTTTTGTATAAAGATGGAAAAGCGCAATTGATAAGAAAGCGTGATGAGTTTGAAGATTTAATGCGTAACCAGGTTGAGGTGTTGTGATAAGCGAATGTTGAATAGAATTAATACAGTACAAGGGAGTGACACAACCGTGCTTAATTGAAATGATGTTGCTGATTACCAAAAAAATTTAATTTATGATTGAAATAAAAAAAATAAAGAAAAGTTTCGGCGATAAAACAATTCTTGAAGAAATAACTGGTGTGTTTGAAACAGGAAAATGTAACCTGATTATCGGATCGAGCGGAAGTGGAAAAACAGTTTTAACGAAATGTATTGTTGGCTTATTTAAACCGGATAGCGGCGAAATTTGCTACGACGGAAAAGCTATGCTTGAAATGACGCGTGAAGAAAGAACAGCTTTGCGCCAACAGATTGGAATGTTATTCCAGGGTTCTGCTTTATTTGATTCAATGACCGTTGAACAGAATATTATTTTTACGCTGGATATGTTTTCTGACATGAGTTATCGCGATAAGAAAAAACGTGTTGATGAAGTTCTTGAAAAGGTTGAATTAACGGGTTCTAATAATAAATTTCCGTCTGAAGTAAGCGGAGGTATGAAAAAACGAGTTGGTATTGCAAGAGCAATCGTGTTAAATCCCAAATATCTTTTTTGCGATGAACCAAACAGCGGTCTTGATCCGCAGACATCGTTGGTTATTGATAAATTAATTAAAGACATCACCAACGAATATAATATTACAACTGTAGTAGTTACACACGATATGAACAGTGTAATGGAAATTGGCGATAAGATAATGTATTTATATAAAGGCAGAAAAGAGTGGGAGGGCTCTAAAAAAGATATTATTTTTAGTAAAAACGGACAATTAAATGACTTCATTTTTGCGTCAGAATTTTTACAGGGTGCCAAGGCAATACGCATGCTTGAAGTAGAGGGCAAAATTGAAGAAGGAACTGCTGTGGAAGAAGCTAAAAAATTAATTGGAGAAAATTAATTTACCGTGAAGTTGCTTTTAATATTCTAATTGTTTCGGCAGGATTTTTTGAACTGAAAACTGTGTTGCCTGCAACCAAAACATCGGCACCTGCTTCAACCAATTCTTTTGCATTTTCAATAGTTACACCACCATCCACTTCAATTAAAACACTTAGTTTTTTCTCATCAATCAACCTGCGTAATTGTTTTACTTTTTCAATTGAATAAGCAATAAATTTTTGTCCGCCAAAACCAGGATTGACTGTCATAATTAATACATGATGCAAGTCCGCCAAAATATCTTCTAATAAAAAAACCGGTGTGTGTGGATTGATGGCAACTGCTGCATTCATTCCCAATTCTTTTATTTGCTGAATATTGCGATGAAGGTTTAGGCAAACTTCATAATGAACGATGATATTATCAGCGCCGGCCTTTTTAAATGCAGGTACTAAATTTTCCGGCGTTTCTATCATTAAATGCACATCAAAAATTTTTGATGTTGCTTTTCGCACATGTTCAATTACAGGAATTCCAAAGCTTATATTGGGTACAAATTGACCATCCATTACATCAAGATGCAACCAATCAGCTTCACTTTCATTTACCATTTTACATTCATCTTCCAGCTTTAAAAAATTAGCGGCTAATAATGATGGAGCAACGATGGTCATGTTATAAATTTTAAGTTGTAGGTTCTACGTTTTAAGTTTCAAATTCAATGGTAAAATTAATGTGAATCTCATCATATATCAGTTCATTCTGCACCTAATTGTTTTAATTGATTGCGCGCTTCGTCTAATGTCGGATCAAGTTGTAATGATTGTTTAAACCGTAAAACTGCACTATCTTTTTTATTCATCATTTCATAACAACGCCCCATATAATAATATGCATCAGCATATAAATTATTTACGGTTGAAGCAAATTGAAATACATCTAATGCTTTCTGATATTGCCGCTGATCAAAATAAACTAAACCTTTTTCTACATATGCTTCCATATAAGTGTAATTGTTGCCAATACATTCATCAAAATATTTTAGGGCTTCATCGCCTTTATGAATGCGTGCATAATAAACGCCTGTTATAAAAGCGCAATTTGCATCCATCGCCCTTCCTAATCTTAAAACTTTTACACGTGAACAAAGTAAAACCGCACGATCATTTTTCATCTCTGCATACAAATTTGCAAGCGCCAGTAAAACATCCGGTGATTCATACAAACTTGCTGCGTGCGCATAACTTTTTAGTGCAAGCGTTGTGTCTCCCGCATCTTCTGCAATTTGACCCTGCGCATAAAATAATCCATAATTGGCTGTATCGTTTTTGGTTAATGTATCCATTTGTATTAATGCTTCTTTGTACATTTTAACGCTATCTAATGCAAATGCATATTGAAGTCTTATACCAGGGCTATCAGGAAATTGCTGCAATTGTTTTTGCATTGATTTTAATAAAGGCATCATAGCATTTTTTATCGAATCATTTCTGTTCGAAGCTGTATCGCTATTGTTACATGCGATCAAAGAACAAATAATAATTGCAAAAAATAAATGCTTCATCAAAGTAAAATTTTTAAGCTTTTTCTAATTCCGGTTGCTTGTTTGTAACTGACTGATGCATGCATTGCAGAAAAGCTAACATCATATTCATATCATCAACATCATTCACAACTAATAAAAAATTTTTGCCAACCTGTTTTAATCTTGCTTTGTTGGTTGATGTTTGTAAATACTGCATAATGTTTTTAAACACATTACTTTCAAAATAAGGAGAATCATTTTTGTTGATGAAATAACAACGAAGCGTTTTATCTTTTAATGTCATTTTTTCAAAACCTAAATCAACACCAGCCCAACGACAACGAACGGTTGTAATTAAATCTTTTACTTCATTTGGAATTGATCCAAAACGATCTAATAATTCTTTTTCAAAAAGTTGTAATTCATTTTCGTTCTCACAATTATCCAATCTTGTATAAAGCGATAAACGTTCTGTTATACTTTCAACATATTCATCGGGAATTAAAATTTCTAAATCTGTGTCAATAGTGCAATCAATTACAAAATCATCCTGTTTGCTTATCTCTTCTTTAAATACATCTTTGAATGATGTGCG
>JBDUBY010000137.1:0-17049 GCA_040003735.1 Parafilimonas sp. | reverse complement strand
GGTGAAATTTTAATTGATGGCATCAGCATAAAAGATTATTCATTAAAAAGTTTGCGCGAACAAATAAGCATTGTAACACAAGAGCCTATTTTGTTTAATGATACAATTGCCAGCAACATTGCTTTAGGTAAACAGGATGCATCTAAAGATGCTATTGAAAGTGCTGCTAAAGTTGCTAACGCTTATTATTTTATTCAGCAAAAAGAAGAAAAATTTAAAACAAATATTGGTGATCGCGGAAGTAAATTAAGTGGTGGCGAAAGACAGCGTATAACTATTGCAAGAGCGATTCTTAAAAATCCTCCCATTTTAATTTTGGATGAAGCCACTTCGTCGCTTGATACAGAAAGCGAGAAGCTGGTGCAGGATGCAATTAATAAGATGATGCAAAGCAGAACATCAATTGTGATTGCACATCGCTTATCAACCATTCGTCACGCAGATGAAATTATTGTTTTGCAGAAAGGTGAAATTGCAGAACGCGGCACACATGATTCTTTAATGCTGGCAGAAGGCATTTATCATCGTCTTGTACAAATGAACCAACTGATTTCGGTATAACAAAATCCGGTTTCGGTAATTATATTTCCGGTTTCAGAAGTTTTGTAATTTTTATTACGCTTTATTAAATCATTTTTTTGTCATTAGATGATATAATAAAACGTCGTAGCCAGCCTTTTTGATGGCTTGGTTGTCTAAATTATAAGCGAGCAATTCGGATTTATATAAAATGGCATTGTCAATTTGAGAAGCTACCTTTTCTTATATAGTTAATTTATTTTTTATCTCAAATCTTAGCGTATGAAATTGAAGTTTACCAACTTTATTCTTTTGTTGTTGATGGCGCTGCAAGTACACGCACAACAAACAAAAACCATTACCGGCAAAGTTACAGATGCTGCTAATGGAAAGGCATTACAAGGTGTTACTGTAAAAGCCGGCAACTCAAATACCCTTACACAAACCAGCGCAGATGGAAGCTTTTCTTTCACTGTTCCTGATGCTACACAAACGCTTACATTTTCTTATGTTGGCTACAGTGATGCTGAAGTATCGGCAAAAGATAATATGAGCGTTCAATTAACTACTTCTGAAAAAAGTTTGAATGAAGTAGTAGTGGTTGGATATGGCAATGCGATCAAAAGAGACATCACCGGTTCTATCACAAAAGTAAATTCAAAAGACATTAAAGATTTTCCTGCACCCAGTTTTGAATCTGCAATACAAGGCAAAGCGCCTGGTGTTGTGGTTGAATCAGGCAGCGGAAAATTAGGCCAGGGAATTAAAATAAGAATACGCGGAACATCTTCCATATCTGCAAACAGCCAGCCTTTATATGTTGTGGATGGATTGCCGGTTACAAGCTCAAGCGTATCAGATCCCGGTAATGATCCAACTGATCCTTTAGTTGATATCAATCCAAACGATATCGAATCTGTTGAAGTATTGAAAGATGCTTCTGCTTCCGCTATTTATGGTGCACGTGCGGCAAATGGGGTGGTATTGATCACCACAAAAAAAGGGCATAACAATCAGAAAACTGTTTTTGAATTAGATGCGAATACAAGTATCAGCAACCCTGCACGGTTAAGGCATTTTCTGAACAACAAGCAGTATGTTGATCTGTATAATCTTGCAGTAAAAAGTGATGCGCAATATGATATCACTAACGATATTACAGGTTATGCTTCTTTGCAGGATGCCATTGATGATTATACGAAGCTTTACGGTATTTACGGCCTTACGCTAAACGATCTTTCAAATGGAACTGATTATAATAAAGGTGCTGTAAATACAAATTGGCAAGACCTGCTTTTTAACAACAATGCGCCTTCCAACGAAATAAATCTTTCTGCAACAGGCGGCGATGAAAAAACAAGGTTTTTCGCGTCAGGTTTTTATAATGCACAGGATGCTATTGTTATTGATAATAAATTTTATCGTTACGGTGGCAGGCTAAATCTTGAACATAATCCAACAGATAAATTATCTATCGGGATAAACATTGCAGTTGATCGTTCGCAGCTAAACCGTGTTACAACAGACAATGCTTTTTCAACGCCCGGCCAATTAGTGGCGCAACCACCAATTACACCTTTGTATGATTCTGCAACAGGCGAGCTTAATAGCAAAACACTATATCCAAATGGTTTGTTTGATGCAAAATATAATACGGATAAACAGGTTACAAACCGAACAGTTGGCAATGTATATGCAAATTATAATTTGCTGCCTTCATTGTCTTTCCGTTCAGAATTTGGTACTGATATTTTAAATCTTTATGAAGAAGCTTTTGAAGCAAAACAAACCGTTGACGGAGGTGGTATTGGCAAGGCAAATACAATCATTTCTTTATCTACCACATACAACACAAACAACTATTTTACTTTCACGCCAAACCTTGGTGATAATAATAAATTAACTGCTGTTGCAGGTATGAGTTATTTGCAGAATGATTCGAAACAATCTTTAACCAATGGTGAGCAAACGCCATCAGGTAAGGTTAAGAATTTAACCGGTACTACTTCAATTACGGCTGCTACTTCAACTGATGACCGTTATGATTTTCTTTCTTATTTTTTAAGAGCGAATTATGCGTTTAATAGTAAATATCTTTTCTCTGCAAGCATAAGAGATGATGGTTCATCACGCTTTGGACCTAATAACAGGTACGGACTTTTCCCTGCAGTTTCAGCAGGATGGATTTTAAGTGATGAAAGCTTTTTGCAAAACAGTTCGTTTATTGATTTCCTTAAACTCAGGGCAAGCTGGGGTTTAACGGGTAATGCGGAAATCGGGAACAATTCTTATTTCTCTTTATACAGGGTAAGTAATTATCCTGATTTGCCAGGCTACACATCTCTTCAATTACCAAACCCTGATTTAAAATGGGAGAAGACAGCGCAAACAGATGCAGGTTTTGATTTTGGATTTTTCAAAAGTAAATTAACAGGTGAACTGGATGTGTATTACAAGAAAACTTCAGACCTGTTATTGAACGTAAACATACCATCAACCACAGGTTACAACAGCATTACGCGCAACCTTGGCAATATGGAAAATAAAGGAATTGAATTAGGTCTTACTTCAACTAACATTAGCAATAAATCTTTTAAATGGACAACAAGTTTTAATGCCGCATATAATAAAAATAAAGTGTTGGATATAGACGGGCAAATTATTGAAGGCGGTTTTGGTTTAACACAACGTGCAATTGAAGGTGAACCCATCGGTGAATTTTATGGCCAGAAATTTATTGGCATAAATCACAAAACAGGCGATGCACAATACTTGGGAGAAAACGGAAAACCAACAACAAGCTTTAATAAAGCTGCAAGAGTTTCATTAGGTAATTCAAACCCTGACTGGACAGGTGGTTTAACCAACACGATCACTTATAAGAATTTCGATCTCAGTTTCTTCTTCATGTTTGTAAGCGGCAATAAAGTATATAATGCTGCAGGCGTTTACCAGTCGGATGGTTTTTATAATGGTTTCGATAATCAAACAACAGATATATTAAATGCATGGCAAAAACCAGGTGATAAAACAGATGTGCCGCGCATAGGATATTTTTATGGAACCGGCTACGATTATTCATCACGCTATTTATATGATGGTGCTTACATCCGTTTAAAAAATGCATCGATTGGTTACAATCTTCCTGATGCTGTAATGAAAAAATTAAAAATGACTTCTGCCAGGATTTCGATATCAGGTTATAACATAATCACCATTACAAAATATCCCGGTGATCCGGAAGTAAATACAGAAACCATTTCGAATATTGGTGGCGGCCAGGATTTTTATACCATACCGCAGGCAAGAACATTTACACTTGGATTAAATGTGAAATTCTGATGTTTAACTTTAAAATGAAACAAATGAGAAACTATAAATATTTTTTACCATTATTGTTTTTTGTTGCCTGCATTGCGTGTAATAAAAAGCTTGATGTATTACCGCAAAACAATGTAACAGATATACAAACTGGCGATGATGTAACAGCTCTTTTATTCGGCGGATATTCTTTGTTGCAGGGACCTTCAGGGTTTGGTGAGCAATACATTTTTATTCCTGATTTATTAGCTAATACTGACCAGGTTCATTTTGTTGGAACATTTACTGATTACAAAGATCTTGTAAATAAAAAACAAACGAAAGAATCAGCAATTGCGGCAGGCATTTGGGAAAACTCTTACCTGTTAATTCAAAACATGAACACGGTTTTGGATAAAATAAGTTTGGTTGATGCAGATAAACAAGCTGAAATTTCAGCCGAAGCAAAATTTATGCGCGGCATTGCTTACTATGAATTGATAAACTTTTTTGGGCAGCCATATTCTGCAGGCAATACAACTGCAAACCCTGGCGTGCCGTTGGTTTTGCAACCAACTTATTTGTACGATTCAACAAAAAATAAACCGGCAAGATCTTCTGTTGAAGATGTATATAAACAGATCATTGCAGATCTTACCGATGCCGCAAATGGTTTACCTGGTTCATCTGAAAATGCAAGAGCAACAAAGTATTCAGCAGAAGCTTTTTTGGCAAGAACTTATTTAAATATGCGAGATTATGCAAACGCAGCAGCTATGGCAAACGATGTAATTAGTTCAGGCAATTTTGCAATTACTTCAACGTATAACCAGGCATTTAATAATCCAAGTAATTCTACTGAAGATGTTTTTGGAATACAACAAACTGCACAAAGCAATGCAGGTACAGAAGATAATGGTATCGTAACTTTTTACAGGTATGCAATTGATGCAAATGGTGATAACGCAGGCGGCCGCGGTGATGCGCAGGTTGATCCAAAATATTTTAATCATTTCGATGACCCGAATGATTTCAGGCAGAATTATATTACAGAAGGTTCAAGCCTTTCGGGTGTGGATGGAACCTATGCTTTAAAGTGGCTTACATTTTATCGTGTTGTGCCGGTGGTTCGTTTGGCTGAAATGTATTTAACAAGAGGCGAAGCAAACTTATTAAAAGTTGGCGATCCAACAGGCGGTGTTGCGCCATTAGATGATATTAATAAAGTGAGGGAACGTGCGGGTGCAGCGGATTTATTATCTGTAAATGATAATGATTTTGTTGAAGAACGTTTTCGCGAATTAGGTTTTGAGGGCGACAGGTTATGGACTTTAAAACGTTTGAAATTAGATGTTGGAAAATATTCTTATAACGATCCAAAGCTTGTGCTTCCAATACCACAAAGAGATATTGATGTAAACAGTAATCTTACACAAAATGCAGGTTATTAGATTTGCATTGCTAAGATCTTTTAATTGCCACGTCGTGGCAATTAAAAATTGAAATTAAAGAATGGCTTTAGCCAAAATCATTTTGGCTAAAGCCATTAATACTTATGATTGATTTCTTCAACCACGACGATCTGAAGGTCGTGACAATTTCTCAATGTGCCTTACCTGAAAAATGTTATTAATTGTAATGGCCATAATATTGTTCAGCCGGCATTTTAAATAAAACATTACGCTGAAACTGCGAGAAATTTTGCATTTCTTCATCATGGGTGTAAACCCAGTTATCATATTTATTTTTGTTGATGGTAGTTCCAAACAACCATTGGTTATATGCATCAAACATACCATCGCGCAACAACTGCAAATGAAAATCGAACAGGCGATATGGATAAGCGCTGGCATTGGTGTTTTCCCAGTTCAATAAAAATCTTGTGCGAAAAGCAGTGATCATATCAGGTGTTACATCGCCGGTTTCTGTTTGTATTGCGGTGGACATAGATGATGCAACTGCCTTTTCAAAATCTGTTCCGCTGCTTTTTAAAACTGTAACATTAGTTTGATTTTTTAGCAGGTTTTTATAATCATTCAACAACAAAGTTTTTATTTCTTCTGTGCGTTTTGTAAGGCTTTCCATGTTCACAAAAATTTCTCCATAAATGCAACTCCAGAAAATATTATTATTATCAGCATAATATTTTGATGCATAATAATAATTGCTGCTGTAATTACCATCTGCTTCAATGCCTTTTTCCCATTGCACAATAGCGCCGTGTTTATTATCATACTGCGAAAGCATATCGCCATATTCGCCATATAATACGCCGCTCTTTGGAAATTTTTTCAATGCTGTTTTATATAATTTATCTGCTTCTTTGTAATCTGCAATGGCTTTATATGTAAGCCCGAGAATTTGATAACTCTGCACATCGGCATCATCTCTTTCAGTAATAATTTTTCCTACTTGTATTGAATGCTGGTAATCTCTGCCAAGAAAAGCAATGTATGCTTCGTCTTTTAAAATATCTAAGTTGTCAGGGTATTGTTGCAGGCCTTGCTGAAGTGTTTGAATTGCGCCTGTAAAATCCTGTTGCTGCGCAGATGTCATTGCCTGTTTGCGTATAGCATCAACGGTTTGCTGTGCATACATTATTTGTGTCGTGTACAGTAAAATGATCAAAAGAAAAATCTTTTTCATTCCTTGTTATTTATTATGAATGGAATTCTTTGCATTGAAGTAAAACGATTGTAAAATATCATGCCTGATAATTTAAGGTCACTGTTAATTTTAATGATTGTATTGTTAGAAAAGCTGCTGATCTGTTTAAATTATCTGCAAATATGATAAGATCTATTATAAGTCTTTATTAAAATGAAATTACTTTAATAAGCTTAAGATTATTAAAAATTACAGTACTCGTAAGTTGTTGCGGAGAAAATTTTAAACTTCAGGTGAAGGTTCCGGAACATCAGCCGGGCCATTATTCTTTATGTGAAGAATGAATTTGCTGGTAAAAACGAAAGTATAATTATTACTTATAAGAAGTTGGCGTATTACTTCGTCATCCTGTAAAACAGATACAAATGTTTGTATCAGTTCATTGCCGGCAAAAATTATATCAGTTCTGTTATTGTTGAAAGAAACTGTGAATTTATACCCGCTTTTTCTACCATAACCTGCGCGTTCAAAATCAACACGGTTAAACGAAAAAACCTGTTCTTCAGTTGCTGATTTTTTAATAAGAATGCGAAGTATCGGTATATATTTAAACCAAACAGACGTGTAGAAATAGTGTTTATTACTATTCATAAAAATTGTGGTTTTAATAAAACGTTTATAAAGCAGTGAAGATGTGCACTGTTTTATAACAGTTTAAAACTCATTTAAGTGAAGATAGCAATTAAAGCTAATGACTACAAGTATCTCGCATCTTTATTCATAAATAAGGTGCGTAACCAACCCATCTCTTAACTTAGGTTCAAACCACGTACTTTTTGGCGGCATAATATTTCCGCTGTCTGCAATAGCAAAAAGTTGTTCAATACTTACAGGGTACAAACTAAAAGCCATCGCACATTCACCAGTATTAACTCTTTTTTCAAGTTCACTTAAACCACGAATACCACCAATAAAATCAATATTTTTATCTGTACGCTGGTCGTGTATATTTAAATGTTTTGAGAGAATGTTATTTTGAAGGATAGTTACATCCAATACTCCGATCGGGTCATCAGAATATGTTCCTTCTTTGGATGTAAGCTTATACCATTTGTTCTTTAAATACAAACCAAATGTATGCGTGTGCTCAGGTTTATATGCTGCTGTTTGTTCTTCAACAAAAAAATCATTTTGCAAAGCATTTAAAAAATCGGGTTCATTAAAACCATTCAAAGGTTTAATTACACGATTGTAATCCAGAATTTGCAATTGATTGGCAGGAAATAATGTGGTAAGAAAATAATTAGCCGCTTCGGTTTTATTACTTAACGATTGGCGCACCTTGGCCGCAGAAGCTGCACGGTGATGTCCATCTGCGATATATGTATAATCAACCTGCGATTGAAAAATATCTATAATTTCTTTAATGATTTTGTCGTCATTAATTATCCATAATGCATGGCTGATTTTGTCATCAGCAATAAAATCATACACAGGACCTTTTTTAGTTGTCCATTTTTCGATGATCGAATCAAGATCGCTGTTATCGCGGTAAGCAAGAAACACATTGCCTGTTTGTGCGCCCGTTGTTTTTATATGGTTGATGCGATCCTGTTCTTTATCCGGCCTTGTTAATTCATGTTTTTTAATGATGTTTTTTTCGTAATCATCAATGCTGCTTAATGCAACTAAACCAGTTTGGCTTTTGCCATTCATGATTAAACGGTACACATAAAAACAATCTTTATTTTCTGAAAATAAAACATCGCGTTTAATAAAAGCCTCCAGGTTTTCTTTTGCTTTTTGATATACTGTATCACTGTGCACATCAGTGCTTTCAGGTAAATCAATTTCGCTTTTTGTTACATGCAAAAAAGAAATTGGATTGCCTTGTGTTTCAATTTTGGCTTCTGCACTTGTTAATACATCATAAGGTTTGCTGGCAACCTGTTTTGCAAATTGCGCCTGCGGCCTTAGTGCTTTAAATGGTTTTATAGTTGACATTGGAAATTTTAAAATTTAATTGCTTCACGAATATTTTTTATCAAAATCACTCATCAAATCACACAAAACTTTTACGCTGCTTAATAGCAAAGCATTATACATTGATGCACGTAAACCGCCAACACTTCTGTGGCCTTTTACGCCAACCATTCCGTTTTGTTTGCATTCATCTAAAAACAATTTTTCATGTTCAGGATTGGTTGTAGTAAACGTTGCGTTCATCAGGCTTCTGTCTCGTTTATCCACTTTGCCTTCAAACATATTTAATGAATCTAAAGTGTTATAAAACAAATCAGCGCGTTGATGTGTTCTCTTTTCCATTTCGTGCAGGCCACCTTCTTTTTTTATCCATCGCAACGTAAGCATGCTTACATAAATAGCAAAAACCGGCGGTGTGTTTAATAAAGATTTTGCTTCAATATGATTGCGGTAATCTAATATAGATGGGATGCTTCTTTTGATCTTGCCTAAAATATCTTTCTTAATTACAACAATTGTTACGCCTGCTGCGCCTGCATTTTTTTGCGCACCGGCATATATCAAAGAAAATTTTGAGAACGGAAATTCGCGGCTGAAAACATCGCTGCTCATGTCTGCAATCAACGGAACATTTGCTTCGGGAATAAATTGCCATTGCGTTCCTTCAACAGTGTTATTGGTTGTGTAATGAAGATATTTTGATTGTTGCGGAACAGATAATTCTCTTGGAATATAAGTATGATTGCGATCTTTTGACGAACAGGCAACATGCACGTTTCCAAACAACTTTGCTTCTTTAATTGCTTTGCTTCCCCAAATGCCATTATCGCAATAAGCGGCCGTATCATCATCACCAAGCAAATTCATTGGCACCTGCATAAATTGAGAAGTAGCACCGCCATGCAAATACAACACTTCATACGAATCATCCAGTTGCATTAATTCTTTTATCAGCGATTTTGCTTCTTCCAATATATTTATAAACCAATCTGTGCGGTGACCGATTTCAAGAATTGATAAGCCCGTATTATCAAAATTTATTACAGCTTCAGATGCTTGCTGCAATACTTCTGCAGGTAATACTGCCGGGCCTGAATTATAATTATACATCTTCATAAATTGCTACAACAGAAGCCTGCAAAATAAATGCTTTAATATTTATTAACTAAGAATAACTGTGAATAAGGAATGAAAATTATATGCCTGGTGAAATGATGTTAGTGTTATCAGGCTTCTGTTGTTTGATGATCTTCAAGCTGTGTAACGCCACCCGAGATTACGAACTTCATTGCTTCGGCGCTATTCATGTTGGTTAAGGTTTTTATTTTTTCTGTCGGAACAAAATATACAACACCGGTAAGTGCATAAGACAATGGCACATACACCGCAACATGATCAATCAAGCCAAATTGTTCAACATCATTTTGCGTGATGAAACCAATTCGCCACGTATCAATTGCATCAACATTTACCAAAACGGGTTTATCAAATTTTTTGCGGTTACCGCCAAAAGCTTCCAGAAAATCTTTTACTGATGTATAAATATATTTTATGCCGGGCGTTTGTTCCAGCACTTTATCAAACACAGACACAATTTTTGAAACAATAAACGACGAAGAAAGCCAGCCAAGAAATGTAACAGTTACAACAACCAATATAAAGCCAACACCGGGAATTGTGCGCAAAGAACCATCAGGCGCTGTCATCATTTTTGGAAAGAGATTGTATAAAATATTTGGAAGAAAATTATCAACCACGTTAAACAGCCAGATAACAACATACAGCGTAATACCAATTGGCGCTATTATAATAATGCCCTGGAAAAAATATTGCAGAATATTTTTTACTTTAAAATTATCAGCAGTTTCAGAAGACTCTTTCATCTATAAATTTTGTTTTCAGTTGCAGATTGCAAACAGATCATACAAATTTTTATGATCTGTTTTATAATGCAAAAGTGATTTAAAATGAATAGACTTTGCCGTTTGTACAATAAATAATAAAAAAAATTAGTGGAAACTATTGCTCCATAAAAAGTTTCCTTAGTTTTGCCGGGCTTTTTAAAAGAAGTTATGAGCATGAAGGAGAGAATACAATTAAAAGCTGAAGAACTGTTCAGGCGCTATGGTGTACGCAGTGTAACCATGGATGAAATTGCCACACAGTTAAGCATATCAAAGAAAACAATTTACCAGTTTTACACAGATAAAGAAGCACTCGTACAAGATATTTTTAAGGGCATTACAGAAGAAAATAAAAAGAAATGTACGTCCTTTAAAGGTCTTGCTGAAAACGCTATTCATGAGCAATATCTTGCCGGTGATTGTGCGCAGGAAATTTTTAAAGAAATGAATACATCTGTATTGTTTGACCTAAACCGCTTTCATCCAAATGTATTTGCAGAGCTTGAAAAATTTAAAAAGCAGTTTCTTTTTAATTGTATTAAAGACAACATCAACAGAGGCATAAAAGAAGGTTTATTCAGAAAAGATATTGATGTAAACATAATTACATGGCTTAGGCTTGAAATGATAACAGGTGTTTTTCATAACGAAGAAGTAATCCATGGCAGAACGAAGCCGCATCAGTTTGAAAAAGAAATGAAAGATTTTTTTCTTCATGGCATCTGCACCGAAAAAGGCTTAAGCATTATTTTAAAATATAAACAGCAACGTCAAAAAAAATTAGCATGAGTTTATTAAAATGCACGTGGCTTTCAACATTATTGATATTTTCTTTACAGGCAATATCTCAACAACCGGCTATTCATGAATTTTCAGTAAAAGATTGTGTTGAATATGGTTTGAAAAATAATATACAGGTTAAAAATACATTGTTGGATATACAGGTTCAACTGCAGGATAACCGTGTTACAACAGCAAGAGCTTTGCCGGCTATTAACGGAAATGCTAATTACACCGATTATCTTAAAATTCCTACACAGCTTTTACCCGGCGAATTTTTTGGTCAGCCTGCCGGCACTTATGTGCCTATACAATTTGGTACAAAATACAATGCTTCAGGTTCTATAACGTTGCAACAAACTTTGTTTGACGGGCAAGTATTTATTGGTTTAAAGGCAAGAAAAACATCGATTGAATACAGGCAACAAAATCTTGCCGTAACTGAAGATTTAATCCGCGAAAATATTCAGAAAATATATTACCAGCTTGTTGTAAGTAAAACACAAATTCAGCAGATAAACGCAAACATGGAGCGTTCGCAAAACTTACTTCGTGTAAACAGCGAATTATTTAAAAATGGTTTTGGCGAGCAAATTGATGTTGACAGAACATCTGTTCAGCTTGCAAATTTTCAAACATCAAAACTCACAACAGAAAACACAATTGGAAATGGTTATTATAGTTTAAAGCTTTTAATGGGAATGCCAGCAAAAGATTCACTTGTTTTAACTGATAGCATAACAGATGAACAATTGAAACAGGGATTGTTGAATGAAGGTATTTATAAGTATGAAAACCGTAATGATTACAAGGTTTTACAGTCAGAACTTAAACTACAACAATATAATGTAAAGGCAACTAAAGTTAGTTTTTTGCCAACCGTTGGTTTAACAGGAAATTTTTTACGGCAAGGGCAGGGAACAGATTTTAATATTTTTAAAACCGGACAATTCTTTACATCTGCTTATGCAGGTTTAAATCTTGATGTACCTCTTTTTAATGGGTTTGAAAAAGATGCAAATATCAAAAAAGCAAAATTGCAGTTGCAGCAAACGCAAAACCAAATAGACAATTTTAAAAATTCGATTGATAATGATGTTGCTGAAGCAGCAAATAATTATCACGCGGCAATAAATACGCTTGATGCACAAAAAAATAATGTTGGCCTGGCAGAAAAAGTATATAACCAGGCACAAAAAAAATATGAGTCAGGATTAGGAACAACATTAGATATAACAAATGCACAAGCAGATCTAAGTATCGCACAAAGCAATTATGTAAATGCAATGTATGATGCAGTAATCGCACAAATAGATTACCTGTATGCAACAGGGCAACTTAAATAATAAATTTTTTATGAGAAAGCTAAGAGATTTAATATTCGCAACAGGATTGATAATTCTTTCTTCATGCGGAGGCAAAACAGACACTAAAAGCAACAACGCAGCACTTACAGAAAAAAAGGCGAAGCTTGAACAATTGAAAAAACAGCAAGACGATCTGAACAAACAAATAACAGATTTGCAAGCTGAAATAATTAAGCTTGATCCTTCAGCAAATCCTGAAAAAGCAAAGCTGGTAGCTGTGCAAAAATTAGGCTCCGGAAGTTTCAGTCATTTTATAGATCTGCAGGGCAAAGTTGATGCACAAAATATCGCATATGTTACATCACGCAGCCCGCAGCCTGCACAAGTAAGAGCTTTGTATGTAAAACAAGGTGATTATGTAAAGAAAGGCCAGTTATTACTTACGCTTGATAATTCACTTGCACAAAAAGCAGTTGACCAGGCGCAAACCCAGGTGAAATATGCGCAGGATATTTATAACAGGCGTAATAATTTATGGAAAGAAAATATTGGAACGCAGGTTGATCTTACAACTGCAAAAAATAATCTCGACCAGGCGCAACACCAACTTGACCAGGCTAACGAACAATTAAGTTTTTCAAAAGTTTATGCTGATATAAGCGGTTATGCAGATGAAGTTACCATACATATTGGTGAAACATTTCCATCAACTATAGGCTACATAAAAATTGTAAATACAAGCGATTTAAAAGTAACTGCACAAGTGCCTGAAAATTATCTTGACAGGGTTAAAGTAGGCAGTAATGTAAAAATTATTTTTCCTGATTTGAATGATACGCTCAATTCAAAAATAAATGTTGCCAGTAAAGTTATTGATCCAAACAGCCGCACATTTCAAATTGAAGCAAAGCTGCCGGCAAATTCAACTTACAAACCCAATCAGTTGGCGTTTGTAAGAATTATGGATTACGCAGCATCAAGCACATTAACCGTTCCTGTAAACACATTGCAAACAGATGAACAGGGGAAATATGTTTTGGTTGCAGTATCAGAAAACGGAAAATTATATGCGCGCAAAAAGCATGTTGAAATTGGCGAGATGTATAATAATCAACTTGAAATAAAGAGTGGTTTATCTGAAGGTGAAGTGCTGATTACAGATGGCTTTCAGAATTTGTATGATGGCCAGTTGATAACCACAACTGCAAGCTAAGATTTAAGGTGAACGTTTATTGTTCATCTAAAAAAATAAACTGAATCTATGAGTTTAGTAAATACCGGAAAGAAATTTAAAGAGTTTTTTATTACATCCTGGGCTGTAACAAGTAAAACGGCTGTTTATCTTATTATTATTGTTGTTTCTATTTGGGGCGCATCAACATTTGTTTCTACGCCAAAAGAACAGTTTCCTGATATAGTTATTCCTACTATTTATATACAAACAATCTATGTTGGCAACTCACCAAAAGATATAGAGAATCTTGTTACAAAGCCGATAGAAAAACAAATAAAAGGTATAACCGGTGCGAAGATTAATAAAATAACAAGCACATCTCAACAAGATTATTCAGCAATTGTAATTGAGTTTGATACAGAAGTAAAAACTGATATAGCGCTGCAAAAAATAAAAGACGCCATTGATAAATCAAAACAGGATTTACCAACTGATCTTACGCAACAACCAACAGCACTTGAAGTAAGTTTTTCTGATCAGCCAATCATGTATGTAAACATCAGCGGTAATTATGATTTGCAAAGATTAAAAAAGTATGCTGATGATATGCAGGATGATTTGGAAAACCTGCCTCAACTAAACCGTGTTGATATTGTGGGTGCGCCTGAAAGAGAATTTCAAATTGATGTTGATCGTCCGCGCATGGAAGCAGCCGGCGTAACATTTGATCAAATCAATAATTCAGTTGCTGCAGAAAATCATGATATAACCGGCGGCTTATTACAGGTGGGTGACATGAGGCGCACATTACAGGTTCGTGGCCAGTTTAAAACCGCATTCGATATACAAAAAGTTGTTGTTACAAATACCTATGGTGATCCTGTTTACTTAAAAGATATAGCTACTATAAAAGATACTTTAAAAACAAGTGAAAGCTATGCGCGGCTTGACGGAACAAATGTTATCACATTAAACATTATAAAACGTTCCGGCGAAAATCTTATTGAAACTTCTGATGCAGTAAAAGGCGCAGTGGCAAATCTTCAACAAACACAATTTCCAAAAGATCTTAATGTTGTTATTACCGGCGATCAAAGTAAAGCAACAAGAAATTCTTTTAATGATCTTGTAAACTCAATTGTAATTGGTTTTGTACTGGTGCTAATCATACTTATGTTTTTTATGGGCGTGGTAAATGCATTCTTTGTTGCATTGTCTGTGCCATTAAGTATGTTTCTTGCGTTCGTGTTTTTGCCCTTTGCAGATGTTATTATCGGCACGCCTGTAACACTTAATTTTATTGTGCTCTTCGCATTGTTATTTGGTTTGGGAATTATTGTTGATGATGCAATAGTTGTAATTGAAAACACGCACCGCATATTTACGCAGGGCAAAGGAAAACTCTCATCAACATTGGCGGCAAAGATGGCCGCAGGTGAAGTTTTTGTGCCGGTGCTTGCAGGTACATTAACAACATTAGCGCCTTTCTTTCCATTATTATTTTGGCCCGGCATTATTGGTAAGTTCATGATCTATTTACCGGCAATGCTCATCTTCACATTAACGGCTTCATTGATAGTTGCATTCTTAATGAATCCTGTTTTTGCAGTTGATTTTATGAACCATGAAGAAGGGGAAAACAAACCGGGTAAGTCAGCTATTTTTCGCAAACCATCCTTCTGGATATTTGTTGCATTAGCTATTTTATTAGACGTTGTTGGCGCAACATTTGGCGGCAATCTTTTGCTGCTTATTATGTTGCTCATCGTATTAAACAAATATGTTTTTGAGGGATTGATACATAGTTTTCAAAACCGGGCATTGCCATGGATAATGAGCCATTATGAAAATTTATTGCGATGGGCTTTAAAAGGCAGAAGGCCGGTTGGTTTATTAATAGGAACATTTGTCCTCCTGGTTTTTTCTGTTATAGTTTTTGCTATGCGGCAGGTTCCGGTTGTGTTTTTTCCGCAAGGCGATCCAAACCAGATTTATGTTTATTTGAAATTGCCTGTAGGTACTGATGTAAATTATACAGACTCAATAACAAGAACACTGGAAACAAAAGTGTATCATGTTTTGGGCATGGATAATGGAAAGAAAAATTCTGTTGTTGAAAGTGTAATTAGCAATGTTGCTATCGGCGCAAATGATCCAACCAGCGGCGATCAAAGCACGCATCCTGAACGTGGAAGAATACAGGTTTCTTTCGTTGAATATGCAGAACGCAATGGTGTTGCAACTACGCCATATCTTGATTCAATTCGCGCAGCATTAAAAGGTATTCCGGGTGCAGAAATAAGTGTTGATAAAGAACAGGGCGGTCCACCAACAGATCCTCCTGTAAACATAGAAATTGCCAGTGATGACTTTGATGATCTTACCAAAACAGCAACTGCAGTTAAGAATTATTTAGACTCTATACAGGTGCCGGGTGTGGAAGAATTAAAGATGGATGTAGATCTCACTAATCCTGAAATAACATTTAATATTGATCGTGAAAAAGCAAACTCACAAGGTGTTTCTACTTATCAAATAGGTAACGAATTAAGAACTGCTGTGTTTGGCCGCGAAGTATCTAAAATAAAAGAAGGAAAAGATGAATACAAGATACAGTTGCGCGACCAGGAAATGGAGCATGCAAGCCTTACTGATTTACTGAACATGAATATTACTTTCAGAAACAGTACGGGCCAGGTAAAATCCGTTCCTTTAGGTTCTTTGGTTGATGTTGATTATACAAGCACTTTGGGCAGCGTAAAGCGCAAACATTATAAACGTGTAATTACACTTACATCAAATATTTTATCGGGATATACTACAACAACCGTTAATCAACAATTAGCAAGTTATATTCAGCAGTTTAAACAAAAACCTGATGATGTTTCTATTGCGCAAGCCGGCGGTGAAAACGAACAACAAGCTGAAACAGGCGCATTTCTTGGCCGCGCTTTAGTAATTGCTTTAATGACGATACTGCTGATACTTGCATTGCAATTTAACTCAATAAGCAAGCCTGTAATTATTCTTACTGAAATTGTATTCAGCATTATTGGTGTGTTGCTTGGCTTTGCAATAACAGGCATGGAAGTAAGTATTGTAATGACGGGTATTGGTATTGTTGGTCTTGCTGGTATTGTGGTAAAGAATGGAATACTTGTTATTGAATTTTCAGATGAGTTAAGAGCACGTGGTATGAAAACACGTGAAGCAGTGATACAAGCAGGTAAAACACGTATTATTCCTGTGTTGCTAACAGCGCTTGCTGCAATACTTGCATTAATACCGTTGGCAGTTGGTTTCAACATAAATTTTGTTACGTTGTTTTCTGATCTTAATCCGCATATTTATTTTGGTGGTGATAATACGGTCTTCTGGAAACCATTAGCATGGACAATTATTTTCGGATTGGCATTCGCGTTTTTTATGACGCTTATAATTGTACCAAGCATGTATTTAATTTCTGAAAGATTGC